>NZ_JBFTQB010000357.1:0-5951 GCF_056398785.1 Paenibacillus sp. 01T422
CCCGCGTTAGCGATGAAAAACATCGTTACAGCGCAGGGATCCGTGGTTTCGGTGGACTTCCACGAAGTTAAGCGTGTTTTACATCGTTACAGCGGGCAATGTGSGCACCCAGCCCGCGTTAGCGATGAAAAACAACGTTAGAGCGGAGGGACCCGCGGTGTCGGTGGACTTATGCGAAGTTAAGCGTGTTTTACAGCGTTACAGCGGGCAAATGGAGCGTTYAGCCCGCGTTAGCGATGAAAAACATCGTTACAGCGCAGGGATCCGTGGTTTCGGTGGACTTCCACGAAGTTAAGCGTGTTTTACATCGTTACAGCGGGCAATGTGCGCACCCAGCCTGCGTTAGCGATGAAAAACAACGTTAGAGCAGAGGGATCCGCGGTTTCGGTGGACTTCCACGAAGTTAAGCGTGTTTTACAGCGTTACAGCGGGCAAATGGAGCGTTCAGCCCGCGTTAGCGATGAAAAACATCGTAACAGCGGAGGGACTCGCGGTTTCGGTGGACTTCTACGATAGTTAAGCGTGTTTTACAGCGTTACAGTGGGCAAATGGAGCGCTCAGCCAGCGTTAGCGATGAAAAACAACGTTAGAGCAGAGGGATCCGCGGTGTTGGTGGACTTCCACGAAGTTAAGCGTGTTTTACAGCGTTACAGCAGGCAAATGGAGCGTTCAGCCCGCGTTAGCGATGAAAAACAGCGTTACAGCGCAGGGATCCGCGGTTTCTGTGGACTTCCACGAAGTTAAGCGTGTTTTACAGCGTTACAGCGGGCAAATGGAGCGCTCAGCCAGCGTTAGCGATGAAAAACATCGTTACAGCGGAGGGACACGCGGTGTCGGTGGACTTATGCGATAGTTAAGCGTGTTTTACAGCGTTACAGCACACGAATGGAGCGTTCAGCCCGCGTTAGCGATGAAAAACAACGTTAGAGCGGAGGGACTCGCGTGGTCTGAGCACCCCCGCGAGAGTTAGCGTGTTTAAAGCGCATAGAGCAGCGCAGCCTCATTGGACGAAATCCAATGAAAACGCCAACGGCGCACCTAAATTGCTCATTTCATTGGACGAATTCCAATGAAAGAGCAATATCCGGCGCTATAGCGGCTCGATTCACCGATCTCATTGGATTTCATCCAATAGGATCGTTAATCGAGCCTTCAAATCACGACGTTCATTGGAAATCGTCCAATGAACCAATTCCACAAAGCCCAACCCCAAAGCGGTATTTTGACTTTCCGTTTTATTTGACTTTTCGCTTTATTTGACTTTGTGGGACTTTCTTTGCAAATCCGCGACTCAGCCCTAGAGATCAGCTATCACCGTTATGCCGCCTCCGTGTAAAGGCGGCATTTGTTCACTTTATTAGCCGCAAATGATGTCGAGCAATCGATGTTAGCGGTTACATTTTATGCGCATAGAGCCGAATCGCTCTAATCTTGTCGAATCTTAACGATGAGTGGTGTGTTTAGTGAAGATAGTGAATTTTCAGAAAATAAGGTTGATTATTAGGGGCAATCTCCATAACAATGAGGATGAGTCCACAAACTCAAAAACATTTTAGGAAATCGGAGGGTTGCAAATGAAGTCAAGGAGGAAGTCGATTATTTTACTCCTGGTTTCTGCACTCATGTTGACGCTTGTACTTGGGGGGTGTCAAGACAGTCCAGCTTCGACAACTCCAGCGCCAACGACTGCTGCGGTACAAGCGACGAAAGCGCCGGATCCAACAAAAGCACCTGACGGTGGGGGCGGACAGCCTGCGCAATTGACAGACTTTAAGGATTCGCCGGTTTTGGCGTCAAAAGGGCTGCCACCCGTGAAAGATCGCTTGCCAAGCGATTATAAATTCACGAATGAAATACCGGAGAGCCAAATGAAATACGAAATCGGTACGTATGGCGGTGTTTTGAGAACGGTTACATCTGCTCCGGATTGGGATGCTGACGTTTTCGTCATGAACAATGAACCACTGCTCAACACACCGGGTATTCTGGGCGACACGATCACAGGTAACGTGCTCAAAGATTACAAAGTCAGCGATGACCAAAAAACGTTCACATTCTCCATGCGAAAAGGGATGAAATGGTCCGACGGTCAGCCGGTTACAACGGAAGACGTCAGATTTACGGTTGAGGATATTTTGAACGATCCTGAACTGACGCCGATCTTCCCTGTATGGCTGCGTGGCGGCGGTGAAGCCGATGCGGCTCCAATGAAACTGGAAGTTATCGACGATTTGAACTTCAAGCTGACGTTTGATCGTCCGTACGGAGGTATCCTGATCCGCTTCGCTATTCAAGGCTGGCGCGGATATACAGAGCTCATTCGTCCGGCACACTACCTCAAACAGTTCCACAAAAAGTACACGCCACTGGATAAACTTGAACCGCTGATTAAACAAGCTGGCTTCCAACCTGGCGAATGGTTCAATCTTTTTAACGACAAAGATATTACGAACTGGGAACTTGCAAATAAGAAAGCTGTTGGTTTCCCTGTGCTGTATCCATGGATGATGACAAAATCGACAGAATCTTTAACAACGTATGAACGTAACCCGTATTACTTCAAAGTAGATTCTGCTGGTAATCAGTTGCCGTATATCGACAGCATCCAAAGTACGCTCGTACAGGACATCGAGATGGTTGGTTTGAAAACGATTGCTGGTGAAGTCGACTTCTCCAGGGAGTCAGCAGCTCTGATCAAAATGCCGCTTTATCGTGAAAATGAGAAAAACGGCTACAAAGCATTGCTGGCCAACATGCACGTTACGCCAACGGATATCTTCCTGAATGAAACGTTCAACGATCCGAACTGGCAAAAAGTCGTTCAGGATGTTCGCTTCCGCAAGGCGCTCAGTCTGGCGCTGAACCGCAAAGAGATCATCGACACGATCTACTATGGCTTTGCGAAGCCGGGCAGCATCGAAGATCCGACGTTTGATCTGGCTGCTGCGAACAAATTGCTTGATGAGATGGGCCTCACCAAAGGGGCAGACGGCAAACGCCTTGGACCGGATGGCAAAGTGTTCACGATTCCGTTCGAAGTCGGTGCACAAGCGCCTGATATCGTGCCGTTGACGCAATTGATCGTGGAGATGTGGAAGCAGCTTGGTCTGAACGTCACTATGAAAACGATCGACCAGACGCTCTGGACAACGCGGAATACGAATAATGAACTGCAAGCAACCATGATTTGGACGCATACACCACTCTGGTACATGGGTGATTGGGGTACGCAGCTATGGGGAGCTCAGTGGGATCTCTGGCGTACTTCAGGTGGTAAAAGCGGTCAAGAGCCGCCTGCAGACATCAAGAACCTATACAAAATGATCAATGACGCTGCAGCTGCGAAACCAGAAGATGCGAAGAAAAAAGTAGATGAAATCAAACAAGTGATGAAAGACAAAGTGTACTATTTCATTCCGATTTCGGAAGTGAAGCAGCCTCTAATCGTCAATGCGAAGCTGCATAACATCCCGAATGACACCAGCTTTGCAATCGGCGCGAACTTCAGTGGCKAGCAGTTTTTTTATAGTAAATAACTGAACAGAAAACCAATGCGAGCCCGGAAGGCGGCAATTCGTTTGATCCGGGCTCCATGGTTTGTTCAGAGACAGGGTACATTTTTGGAAGGAGGAATCACATGCTGAATTATATCTCCTATCGGCTTTTGCAGCTTATCCCGCTGCTTGTTGCCATCAGTATTATTGTTTTTGTGATCATTCAGCTTCCACCTGGGGATTTCTTGACACAATATATTGCCACGTTAAAGCAGTCCGGATCAGCGGTTTCAGAAAGTACGGTTATTAACCTCCAACAGCTTTATGGGTTAGATAAATCATTAATCGTTCAATACATCATTTGGATCAAAAATATTGTGCTGCACGGTGACTTAGGTCGTTCCTTTCAATGGAATCAGCCTGTGACAGAAGTCATTGGTCCAAGACTGGCGTTGACAGTTATCATATCGCTCATTTGCCTGGTTTTCGTGTGGCTGATCGCGATTCCAATTGGAATTTACTCAGCGACCCATCAATATTCGGCACTTGACTATGTGTTTACGTTTATAGGTTTTATTGGTCTGGCAATGCCAGGATTTCTCATTGCCTTGATTATTGTGTATGTCATTTTCGCGCAAACTGGGGTTTCGATCACAGGTTTATTCTCAGCCCAATATTTGGATGCCCCCTGGACGATGGACAAAATCTTGAATATGCTGCCAAGGCTCATTATTCCTGTCGTGGTTATCGGAATGTCGGGAACAGCATCGCTGATCCGCATCACACGTGGGATGCTGCTGGATGAGTTGTCGAAGCAGTATGTCATCACGGCTAGAGCCAAAGGTGTTCCTGAGGGCAAGCTGCTGTTCAAATATCCAGTTCGATTAGCGATCAATCCGCTGATTTCGACGATTGGCTGGACACTACCAGCGCTCATTTCAGGGGAGGCCATCGTCTCGATCGTGCTGAACTTGCAAACAACAGGGCCGATGCTGCTCAAGGCTTTGATGTTCCAGGACGTGTACTTAACGGGAAGCTTCCTGTTGATTCTAAGCGTGATGACGGTTATCGGGACGTTGCTATCCGATATTTTGCTAGCGTTCGTTGACCCGAGAATACGCTTCGGGGGTGTTGCAGAATGAGTGCGATAACGACGATTGCGAATCGGTTTCGGAGGACCAAGGTAAACAATCGAAACCAAGTCGGAGCCGATAATCAGTACGAGGTCGCTTCCCAGTGGCAGCTGATGTGGTGGAAATTCATTAAGCACAAAATGGCCGTTTTCTCTGCGGTTGTGCTGATTTTATTTTATTTGGTGGCGGTTTTCTGTGAATTTCTGGCGCCAACGCTGCAGGAGGCGAGGTACTCCGATTACAAGAACGCTGCACCGCAGAAAATTCATTTTGTCGATCCGAATAACGGATTCCAGCTTAGGCCGTTTGTCTATGGGATGAGCGAAAAGGTCGATCCAAATACGTTTAAACGCACGTTCTCCGAAGATCCGGCGAAGAAGTTTGAGATTTATTTTTTCACGAAAGGCGAGCCGTATAAGCTTTGGGGACTAATTCCAATGGAACGCCATTTGTTTGGGTTGAAAAATCCGAAGGATGCGCTCATTTTGATGGGTACGGATAAGCTCGGACATGACCTGTTGTCCAGAATCATTTATGGAGCCAGAATTTCGCTCTCTTTTGGACTGCTGGGTATCGTGGTAACCCTCATTTTGGGATTAGTGCTTGGCGGAATATCCGGTTATCTGGGCGGTGTGATGGACACTATTATTCAACGAACGATTGATTTGCTCATCTGTATTCCAACCATTCCGCTCTGGATGGCGCTTACAGCTGCCTTACCAAGAGATTGGTCAGCGCTGCAAACTTATTTCGGACTGATTCTCATCTTCTCCATCATTGGCTGGACAGGACTTGCTCGCGTTGTGCGGGGGAAAATATTGTCGCTTCGTGAAGAGGATTTCACCATGGCAGCCAGACTTGCTGGAGCAAGCGATTTCCGCATCATTCGCAAGCACTTGCTGCCGTCCTTCGCCAGTTACATCATCGTGAACGTGACGCTTTCGATTCCCGGCACGATTCTGGGAGAGACCGCTTTAAGTTTCCTGGGGATTGGACTTCAGGCGCCAGTTGTAAGCTGGGGAGTGCTGCTGCAGGATGCGCAAAACCTGGAAACACTAGCCCATCACCCCTGGCTGCTGTGGCCGGCGGCATTCATTATCATGACCGTCTTAATGTTTAATTTCCTTGGGGACGGACTGCGTGATGCGGCAGATCCATACAAATAGGAGGTGGAGTGAATGTCAAATAAGGATAACGTCATATTGGAAATGAAGGACGTGAAAGTTCACTTCCATTTGGATGAAGGCGTGTTGAAAGCGGTCGACGGTGTTGATCTGCAAATCAAACGCGGGATGACGCTTGGCATCGTCGGTGAAAGTGGCTG
>NZ_JBFTQB010000358.1:0-5919 GCF_056398785.1 Paenibacillus sp. 01T422
GCATTAAGGCGGGATAATGTATGTTTATCCTTTTCGCCTTGCAGCGTCATCGCCGTTGACAGGCCAGAGTATAGCAGGAACATGACCAGCATCGATGCTGCGTAATACTGCATGGCGGAATACTGGGAATTGCTCGTTGATAGATTACCTAGCTTTACATGAGTATCTGCAGAGGCAGATACATGATCTGCTGAGCCTTGGTTCTGCATAGAAACTGCTGCTTCAGCACCAATCGTGATGGCGATTGACTGTCTCTGGTTCACGCTATCAAGGAAGGAACGAAGCACCATTTGGGCTGTCAAGTTCTGCTCGTAGTTGTTCCCGAGAATCATTTCCCACTCTGCTTCCTTCCCTGCCATCACACGAGAACTGAAGTCACTAGGGATAATCAGCGCAAATTCAGAGTCGCCTAATCTAAGTCGGTTAACAGCTTCTTCACGGGTATGAATATTTGAGACTTTAATAAAATTTCCAATATCAGGGGAGTGCAGAAAGCCTTCAATACTCGTTTGGAGTGCACCCGAATCTCCCTGTACTACGTCCACTTTCACTGGCTCGATGGTCCGATCCTCTACTTTGAAAGCCCCTGAAAGCGCTGAGCCCAATATGAAAATGAGCAAAAGCGGCATAGCAAACTGGATGGCCATGACATAACGCATACGAAGCATGCGCAAAACTTCATATTTTGCAATAATCCATAACTGCATCACGCTTCCCCCTAGTCCCGTAAAGTTCTACCGGTCAACGACAGGAATAATGCCTCGAGATCCGGTTCTACCTGCGCGAGCGATTGAATTTTGACATTGTGCTTGGATAAAATGAACAGAATGTCTTGCAAATAAGCTTGCGACGATCCAACCAACAGTTCAAGCGCTTGCTCTTGGGCGTTAACCTGTTTAATTTTGGGATGATCACGCAGCTCCTTAACCGCATCCTCTGATAAACTTGCCACCTGAAGCATAATCTTGTTATCCTGTGCGACTTTGCCACGCAGCTCCTCTTGCGTGCCGCAAGCGATCAGATGTCCATGATCCATGATGCCGACACGCGTCGAAATCGCTGCTACTTCTTCCATGTAATGCGACGTGTAAATGATCGTAGACCCCATACGGTTCAAAGTTTTGACCGACTCCAGAATGTGATTGCGGGATTGGGGATCGATTCCCACGGTCGGCTCATCCATAATAATCRGCTTAGGATGATGCATAATGGCGCAAGCAATATTCAATCTCCTTTTCATTCCGCCTGAAAAAGCACTCGGCTTATCGCTAGCTCGTTCCGATAACCCGACGAATTCCAGCGCCTCCTTCACACGGCTCTGCAAGAGAGCGCCCCTTAAGCCATAAAGCCTGGCAAAAAACGTAACATTTTCCCTAGCGCTTAGACTTTCAAAAATAGCAATCTCTTGCGGAACAAGGCCAATAAGGCGTTTAACCTCGAGCGTATCCTTAGAAACGGATAACCCGTCTACAATCATTTCTCCCCCATCAATTTTGAGCAAACCACTTAGCATTTTGATCGTGGTACTTTTACCTGCTCCGTTTGGGCCCAGCAGCCCGAAAATTTCACCTTCCTGAATGGATAAGTTCAAATGATCAACGGATATTTGATTGCTGTATTTTTTTACAACATTTTTAATTTGAATAAAGCTCATAGGATCCTCTCCCTTTTCTCGACTGCTTGAATTACACTTATTGTACCTCTTTGAAATGACATCTACAGGTAGATTAAGTCATTTTACAAGGTGACAAAAGTCATAAACACGCTATAAAACATGTAAACTCACTTGTCAATTATGCTATAATTTGGCTACACGCTTGCGAAGGAAGGGAATCACTTGTTACCTTTACTGCTTATTACCCGCTACACACTCATTCTCTTCCCAGCGATTGCCTCCATGTATCTCGAAAGTTACGCGTCTAATGGTACGTATGTGTTCTTTATTCTTCTATTCTTTTGGGTCGCAGAGCTGCGGAGAACGATTTTCAAGAAATCCGTAGGGTTGCTTCTGGTCGAAATCGGGTTCAGCGGATGGCTTAGCTATACGTTTGACGGCTTATTATTCATCATCTTTTACTCCACATTGCTGACTTATCTTCCTACCTTTCATCGTCATATCCGACTTTCTTTCTTAGGTGTTCAATTGATCGCATTAAACTTGAGTTTACAAGGGCAATCAAGCAGTTATTACGCGCTAGCTAATCTCCTCTTTTTCACCCTTGCGCTGCTATTGCGGCATATGAACCAGGTGGAACAAAACAAAGTGGACATCGAACTGCTCTATGATCAGCTGCGGCGGCAGCATTATGAGCTGGATGAAGCTCGCATGCAGTTATTGGACTATGCCAGACAGGTTGAGAATATCGCTCAGTTGGATGAACGAAATCGGATTTCCCGAGATATTCATGATGATTTGGGGCATCAATTAATTCGTCTCAAAATGATGATGGAAGCCGGTTTGCGGATTTTGCCAACACAAATGAGTAAAGGCATGGAGATGTTAACCTCGGTCAAGGACCAGTTGACTGAAAGCATGGAGCTACTTAGATCAACGGTGCGTAAACTGAAACCCGATGACGACTCCATGCAGTCGTTCACCCTTAACCGGCTTATTGAAGGATTGACCAAGGAGAAAGGAATCACTATCGAGTTTGATATTCAGGGTATGCCTTACGTCCTGTATCCAAGTCTCGCCTTCATTCTATACCGGAATGCCCAAGAAGCCATCACGAATGCGATTCGTCACGGCGGGGCAACTTCTGTACAGATTCATTTAATTTATGAAACCAAACAAATTACAATGAGCGTTTCCAATAACGGGCTGCTCCCTACATCTCAAACTGTAAAAGGACTCGGAATGACAGGCATGGAAGAGCGCATCAAGCTAATTGGCGGCCAGCTGCATGTGACAATTGATTCCCCTTTTACCGTGACAACAGTCCTGCCTACTTTTCATCAATCGCACTAATGCAATCGAAGAAAGAAGGGTTGAAACAACCATGATACATGTTCTTATTACTGACGATGATCCATTTATTCGAGAAAGCTTACAATTAATTATCGGACTTGACCAAGACATTACTGTTGTTGGTACGTGCACGCATGGCGAAGAAGCTTTGGCTTTGATCCAGAGCGGTGTTCAGGTCGATGTAGTCCTTATGGACATTAGAATGCCCATCTGTGATGGCGTGGAGGGAACTTTGAAAATTAAACAAGCTAATCCCGCGATTTCCATTCTAATTCTAACGACCTTTGATGACGATGAGTTTATCGTTCAAGCGCTTCGTAATGGGGCGAGCGGCTATTTGCTGAAGAACATTTCCCCGGACCGTATCATTCAAGGCATAAAAACAGTTGAGCAAGGCAATTTGCTTATTCATCCTGACATTGCTAAGAAATTGGCAACTTTCATAAGTCCTATCCCCGCACCAAGTGTGCCCCTGCCTACTACACTCCGAGAGTATGGGTTAACTGCGAGCGAACAAGCTGTGGTCGAGAAAATATCAGAAGGCTTATCGAACAAAGAAATCGCCCAGGAGCTTTTCCTGAGCGAAGGTACGGTCAAAAATTATATAACTGAAATTCTTAGCAAGCTGAATCTCCGCGATCGCACGCAAATTGCCATCTTCTATCTAAAAAGACAATCCGGAGTAATCAGTTAATGTAGCTATTTGTTTACTTTAACGACCTCGATATTCTCCTTCGAGGAGCTACCCACCACATATTCAGGCTTATTATTGCTGTTGTTATTGTTGCTCTGAGTCAGCTTGAGTGTCGTGCGGAAGTAATGACCATTCTCGGCAAGTAAATAGTTGTATGTATTGAGTTCAGGCAGTGCATCAATAACAATCGGGCTCGACATATACGGTATCTTATCGATTTCATAGTATCGGAAGTTCTCCACATAGTCTTTGAGTGCTTTAATTTTAATAGGGTCATTCTCACCTGTGACAGTAACACCTTCATTATACGTATACGATGATTGCGGGGGCTCGTTCCCCCAAACCTTCTTCAATTCATCTTCTCCGACATAGATTTCTTCCGAATATTTCTCCTTCGCTTTACGCAGTCCGGCTGTTGGCACACCCATCCGTTCCACATCCTTTAATCGGTAGTACGTTATCTCTGTCATGTTCGTGAGGATCGGATAAGTGGCACCTCGATAGTCATAGTACTGCACATAGGGGTATTGGAACACGATTTCTGTGTAATTGATATTATTCCCCTCAGTCGGCTGTACGGGATTGATACGCGGGTTAATATAAATCGTTTTGGAACTTTCCTGCCAATTAACGACTGCCCCCAAATAATTTCCTAACTCTTTCACTGGCAAGTAGCTGCTATTGTTATAGATCAGCGGCGGATTCGTAAGTGTTACTTGCTGCCCATTCACAACTACCTTGAAATCATTTCTTAAATACGCGTCAACACGTTGCAGCACATCTTGTGCATAGACGCCTGCCGTAAAACATGTTCCCATCAAAGAGCCCAAAAGAGCGATCGCAGACCATTTCTTCATTTTCATAGCAGAATTCTCCTGTCTTTTCCAATAGATTATTCCACATATTTCGGCAAACTCCTATTTTTTCCTGCTTTTTTTGACAAAATGGGACCTTTTTCCTACATTCAATCTACGAAACTCGCAAAACATTGCAGAGCTCACTCATTTAATTTAAAATAATTGAAAAACGTAAGTGAAAAGAGGCACCTGACTATGAGCTTTACTGGATTTACACAACATGATTTCGATACGTTTGCCATAGAAGGTCTGGATGGACGAATGGAAGCCATTCGCGAGCGCATCCAACCTAAATTTAAAGCGTTAGGCGATTCGTTGGCGCAGGATCTCTCGCTGTTTGCCGGAACCGAAATGTTCTTACATATTGCCAAGCATTTAAGACGCAAAATTAACCCGCCGGTGGACACCTGGATGGCGATCTGCCCGAATAAAAGAGGCTATAAACAAGTTCCTCATTTCCAGGTTGGCCTGTTTGATGATCGCGTGTTTATCTGGCTTGCCCTCATTTATGAGCTGCCTAATAAAAGTAACATCGCTACCACGTATATGAATCAGATCGATCGTATCCAAAAGGAAATTCCCGCCGATTTCGTACTGTCCTTCGATCATATGAAAAAGGATGTCACACCGCTTGCTGATCTTGACCGGAGCGCTTGGAATGACGCACTCGTACGTTTCCGCGATGTCAAGAAAGTTGAGCTGCTGATCGGCAGAAACCTCCATTTCCAAGATCCTGTACTCACCAAACCTGACGAACTTGAAACGCTGATTAAACAAACGTTCGAAAAGCTGATTCCTCTGTATCAATTAGCGGTTGACGCGAAATAACTCGAATCCTGGAATTTTTATGTAAAACTAAGGTTATTTTAAACTAAAATTAATCCCTCCTGCACAGACTATGTTCTGTAATTCCTATTATTTGGGAAAGGAGGCGTACACATGAATCAGCCTAATATGAAAAAGCTTCTGGTGAGCACGATGGCCCTCTCGTTCGTCTTGGGAGCTACACTGCTCCCTTCACTTTCGGCTTCGGCGCAGGCTCCTTCCGGGAACCAGCAAGAGACCGTTTCGCTGCAACAAGCCGATGAGAAAGGCCACGGGCGTCATAACCGCAAATGGCCGATCATCGAGGAATCCGCCAATGTCATTGGTGTTGACAAGGAAGTGCTCGTGAAATCCCTCAAAAGCGGTAAGAGCATCGTGGAAGCAGCCGCCGACAAAGGAATCAGCGAAGCTGACCTAACGGCAAAGCTCCAGCAGCTCCGCACCGGGAAGATTGAAGTAGCTGTGAAGGATGGCAAGCTGACTGCTGACCAAGGCGAGCATATGAAGCAAAAGCTTGGCGAACATTTGAAGTTCATCCTCAACGAGAAGAACCTGCTCGACAGCCATGGCAGTAG
>NZ_JBFTQB010000359.1:0-5917 GCF_056398785.1 Paenibacillus sp. 01T422
GTTCTACAACGCTAACTCCTCCGCGCACATCCGTTCGACGCACAACTGCCACTTTAACGCTGAAAAACRYTCTTACAGTAGCTAGTTTCCTCAGAATRCCTACRTTAACGATGWTTTACATCGCTAACTCCTTCGCGCACATCCGTTCGACGCACAACTGCCACTWTAACGCTGTAAAACAYWCWWASAGTAGCTAGTTTMCTCAGAATGCCTAYRTTAACGATGTTYTACATCGCTAACTCCTYCGCRCACATCCGTTCGACGCACAACTGCCACTTTAACGCTGTAAAACACACTTACAGTAGCTAGTTTCCTCAGCATCTCCCGATGGAACGCTCCATTGAGCCGCCTTAGATGAAATAGATGGAAAAAATATCTTTATTCTGCACCACTCTGTGGCAGAGAATGAATTAGCAGTAGGAACTCCAGCTAAATCGTCGGAAGCTACTCGAAATCCGCTGAATTCAGTAAATTTAGCAGTAGAAATTCCAGTTAATTAGGTAAAAGCGCATCATTCACCGCAAATAGATGGAGTAATCGGCGTTAACCAACGACCGAGCCTTCGCGGCACATCCGTTTCACCCACCACTACCCGACCATCCAAGCCCCAAACCAAACACACCACAAAAAAAACAAAAAAGCCCCCATCCCCCGCACAGCGTGCAGGATCAAGAGGACCTCATCACTCAAATTATTTCAAATTTTCCGGATTCAGCTGCAAAAGCTCAGGCAGAACGAAAATGCCGTCCTTGCGAATCAGCACATCATCGAACCAAATCTCGCCACCGCCGTATTCCGGACGTTGGATGTTCACGATATCCCAGTGCAGCGAAGACTTGTTGCCGTTGTAAGCATCGTCGTAGCAGTTGCCTGGCGTGAAGTGGAAGCTGCCGTCGATTTTCTCATCGAACAACGTATCCTTCATTGGATGTTGGATGTAAGGATTCACTCCAATCGCGAACTCCCCAATATAACGCGCGCCTTCGTCCATATCGAAAATCTCATTAATGCGATCCGTATCGTTCGCCGTCGCTTTAATGATTTTACCATTTTCAAACTCAAGCACGATATTTTCGAAAATAAAGCCGTCATGCGGAGTAGGCGTATTGTAGGAAAGAATGCCGTTCACCGAATCACGAACTGGTGCGGAGTAAACTTCGCCATCCGGAATGTTCAATTCGCCGTCGCATTTCACACCGCCGATTCCTTTGATCGAGAACGTCAAATCCGTTCCAGGACCAACTAAACGCACTTTATCCGTGCGGTCCATAAGCTCTTTCAGCGCGTCCATCGCTTTGGACATTTTGCCGTAATCCATCGTACATACATTGAAGTAGAACTCTTCGAAAGCATCTGTGCTCATGCTAGCCAGTTGCGCCATAGAAGAAGTCGGGTAACGAAGAACGACCCATCTTGTATCCTTTATACGAACATCAAAATGAACTTGTTGGTAGTAGACGGAATTGTAAAGCTTCATCCGGTCCGCCGGGATATCCGATAGCTCATAAATGTTAGCTCCACCGCGCACGCCAATGTAGCCTTGCATTTTCTTCATTTGGAAAGCATCCACATCCGCCCAAGTTTGCATCTGAGCTTCTGTTCCTTCCATAACAAGCTGGCGAATGACCGCATGATCTCGCACGTTAACGAATGGATGAGCGCCGGCTGCGTGAATTTTTTTCACGAGTTCTTTCACAAGCGCGTTATCGATGCCATAGGCTTCGATCAAAATATTTTCGCCAGGCTGCGCTTTAACCGAGTAATTCACAAGCACATCAGCTAGTTTCGTTATTCTTGGATCTAACATGTTTATCTCTCCTCTACTTCTCTACTTCTTTACTTCTTTACTTCTCTACTTCTTTACTTCATCCACTGGGTCAAAAGACGGCTCATTCGTCTGGAAGCCGACTGTCGTTAAATAAAACCATTCCCCGTTCTCTTCCTGCTGAGAATCGAGTTCAAAAATAAGGTCGCGAAACTTGCGAAGCCATTCCGCATATTTTTCTTTGCTCATTTTGACTTCAACCTGGGTCATAATGATTGGCCAATGCGCACGGTCAGCAGACGGAATTTGGAATGCCTCTTCCGGGGCATTAATCGCTCTGCGTCTGGCACGTGCGAGTACGCTCAAGGTTCTCTCACGGTAGTAGTTCTCTACCTCGGACACATAGGGGAGCAGCGCTTCACTAGGCACGAAGCCACGCGCGACAGCTCTGTAAAATTTTTGGACGATACCATTTTTGAGTTCCGTACGTACGACCGAAATCAAGCCATGCTTTTCCAACTCATTCAAATGATAGTGTACTTTGGCACGCGCCATTCCTAGTAGTTTAGCCAATTGCTGGCCGGTATACGCTTTCTCAATAAGATAAAGCAGCACCTTGGCGCGCAGTGGATCACTAATCGTTTTTAGTTGTTCTAACTCTTCAATAATATAAACTGGTTGCAGCTTCATCCTGGATTCGACCTCCCTCTTATGTACCAATTTTGCCGCGTAAACAAGCGTCTGTTGGTCAACTCTTAATCTCTTACGAGATTAATTAAACGACGGTCAAATCTTTTTAACCGTATCATAATGCGAAAAGGAAATCATGTCAATTGCGGTTTCTGCAATGCTCATGGACATCCCCCTCACTTAAATGTTTCAACGCGTTAACGAATTAACGAAGTTAAGCTTTATTCTCTATGGTAGCAAAAAGGGACGTTTCTGTCACCAAGAAAGGTAGAAACGTCCCATAATTATTTAACTGTAGATCTGGCTACCTGCTTCACGGAACTCTTTGGACTTCTCCTGCATCCCGCTGCTTAAGGCGACTGCTTCATCCAACCCCTGTGCATGCGCATATTGCCTGATATCTTGCGTAATTCTCATGGAACAAAACTTGGGTCCGCACATGGAACAAAAATGTGCCGTTTTCGCGCCTTCAGCCGGCAGCGTCTCATCGTGATACTCGATCGCGCGCTCCGGATCGAGCGAGAGATTGAACTGATCGCGCCAGCGGAATTCAAAGCGCGCCTTCGACAGCGCGTTGTCGCGAATTTGCGCGCCTGGGTGCCCTTTGGCAAGATCGGCAGCATGCGCAGCGATCTTGTAAGTGACGACCCCAACACGGACGTCCTCTTTGTTCGGGAGGCCGAGATGCTCCTTCGGCGTCACATAACACAGCATCGCCGTGCCGAACCAACCGATCATCGCCGCTCCAATGGCAGAGGTGATGTGGTCGTAGCCCGGCGCAATATCCGTCGTCAGCGGCCCAAGCGTGTAGAATGGCGCCTCCTCGCAGACTTCCAGCTGACGGTCCATGTTTTCCTTGATCATGTGCATCGGCACATGACCTGGGCCTTCAACCATCACTTGGACGTCATGGCGCCAAGCGATTTTGGTCAGTTCGCCGAGCGTGTCTAACTCGGCGAATTGCGCCTCGTCGTTCGCATCCGCGAGCGAACCGGGACGCAGCCCGTCGCCGAGGGAGAAGGCGACGTCGTAGGCTTTCATAATTTCGCATATCTCTTCAAAATGCGTATATAGGAAGTTCTCTTGATGATGCGCCAAGCACCATGCGGCCATAATTGATCCGCCGCGAGACACAATACCCGTTACGCGCTGAGCCGTCATTGGGATGTACCRCAGCAACACACCGGCATGAATCGTAAAATAGCTGACCCCTTGCTCCGCCTGCTCAATCAATGTATCCCGATACACTTCCCACGAGAGGTCTTCGGCTTTGCCGTTTACTTTTTCAAGCGCTTGGTATAAAGGCACCGTACCTACTGGAACCGGTGAGTTGCGGATGATCCACTCGCGCGTTGTATGTATGTTTTTGCCTGTCGATAAATCCATGATCGTATCTGCGCCCCAGCGGGTGGCCCACGTCATTTTCTCCACCTCTTCCTCAATGGAAGAAGCGACAGCGGAATTACCAATGTTGGCATTGATTTTCACCAGAAAATTGCGCCCGATGATCATAGGCTCGCTCTCCGGGTGATTAATATTAGAAGGAATGATGGCGCGGCCTAGCGCAACCTCTTTGCGCACAAACTCGCTATCTAGATTCTCGCGAATCGCAATGTACTCCATTTCTGGTGTTACGATACCTTGTCGGGCGTAGTGCATTTGTGTAACGTTGGCGCCTTTTTTGGCGCGGAGCGGTCTCCGGTGCAGGCCTGGGAATACTTCAGCTCCCCCTCTTGCATCCAGTGAGGAGAGTCCGTTATCTTCCGGCTTTATTTCACGTCCATCATAAGCTTCTACGTCCCCGCGTTCCTCAATCCATGACAAGCGATTAGCCGGCAGCCCTTGGCGAATATTGGTATTTATTTCTGTATCCGTATAAATACCGCTAGTATCATAAACATGTACAGGCTCATTCGCTACTTCGTCGCCGTGAATATTCGTGGAAGTCCCGAGTGAAATTTCCCTCACAGGTACTTGGATATCCGGTCTCGACCCTTGTACATACACCTTTTTACTGCCAGGAAATGTAGAAACTTGAACGTCTTTCACGGTGCTGCTGTTATTGCTTGTTGTCACATCATGACCTCCTTTTAAATGGTTATTGTTAAAATGCGGGCCAATTCCGACGCTGCCTCTTGCGGAGAGCGCGCGCCAGCGATCGCGCTCACAACAGCTACGCCATCCGCGCCAGCGCGGATGACGGGCGAGGCATTCGTGGCATCGATGCCCCCGATGCCAACCAAAGGCAGCCGGATGCCGCCATCGCGTATCCGGGCAATCATGGCAGGCCCCTGGACCTCACGCGCATCGAGCTTCGTGCGCGTGGCGTATTGGGGGCCTACGCCCAGATAGTCGGCGCCTTCGGCCAGCGCCGACTGCGCCTCTCCCAGATCGTGGGCTGATACGCCCACGATCATATGCTTCAGCCGCTGCCGCACGGCGGCGGCTGGTGCGTCCTCTTGGCCGATGTGAATTCCATCGGCCTCCAGCTCTAGAGCAAGCCTTTCATCATCGTTGACGATGAAAGGGATCTGGTGCTGCGCGCATAAGCGGCGCAGCCGGGCGCCCAGCTCGAGCAGCGCTGGCCCCTGCAGGGCGCCGGCGCCTTTCTCGCGGAGCTGAAACATCGTGATGCCGCCGGCAATCGCTGCCTCCAGCACCGCATAAGGATCAGCCCCTCCGCAGTTCGGGCTGCCCATCACCAAATACAAACGCAGCGCTTTGCGTAGTTCTTCGTTATTCATCGCGTTCCTCCGGCGTAAACATCATGGCTCACAATGATGGTATTGGAGTCAGAAATCGCGCTCTCTTGCCTTTGCCCGCGTTGGTACGCCCAATGGTTCGTTGGCCCGTGACCGCTTCCTATATATAGCGGTTCGGCAATAGCTGCCTGGATGAAATTTTTGGCCAAGCGTAAAGCTTCAGAAGCTGGCAGACCCTGAGCAAGCCCAGATGTAATAGCCGCAGCAAACGTGCAACCCGTACCGTGCGTATGCGGTGTATGTAGACGGCGGGAAGAAAACTCGGTGAACGACTTCCCGTCATAAAGCAGGTCTGTAGCGTACGCCGTATCCGCTTCATGACCGCCTTTGATCATCACATGCTGACAGCCATATGCATGGATCCATTTTGCTGCTTGCTGACGCGATTGGCTATCCGTAATGGATACTCCACTAAGCGCCTCCGCTTCCGGAATGTTCGGTGTGACCAGGTCAGCCAGCGGCAGCAGGTACTCAATCATGGCGTCTATCRCCTCTTGCTGAAGCAAAGAAGCACCGCCTTTGGCAATCATAACGGGATCGACAACGACCCGCTCCCATTTGTAGCTTTTTATCGCTGATGCTACGATCTGGATAATTTCAGAGGAAAAGAGCATCCCCGTTTTCAGCGCATCCGGCCGCAAATCAGCTCCGATGGAGGCTAGCTGCTGCTCCACCGCCTGTGCGCTCATCGGGTACACGC
>NZ_JBFTQB010000360.1:0-5908 GCF_056398785.1 Paenibacillus sp. 01T422
AAAAAAATACATAAATAGTAAATAATTTAAATTAAATTTTCGTGGTAGCTTTAATGCAACGCTAGTGGAGTTTCTACCGTTATTTCATTCCCTGCCCGAGCAGTGCAGATTAACGGTAGTTTTCTCAGCTATTTTGCTTTCAGCCCATCCTTTACGATCTTCCTCGTTTGTTCGTGCCGGTCACTTCAACCACGTCAACAAAAGGACGAATACGGTCCATAATCCGTTGTCCCTTGTACTCCTCGTCGCCATCCTTGTTCGTGAAGCTGAAATGCTTCTCAAGATCATTCAGTGCATAGTTCGACGTGAAGAAGGTCGGTTTCCGGTTCATCCGGTGGTTCACAATCGCCCCAATGACATGGTCACGAAGCCATGGATTCAGGTTTTCAGCGCCAATATCGTCAAAAACAAGCAGATCCGTCTCTTTCAGAAGATCGATCGTCTCTTTCAACTTATTGGGCTCTTGGAACATGCCTTTCAAATCCTCGGCAAAATCCGGCATATAGACGATAGCCCCCGTCATGCCCACTTTGGCCAATTGATGCAGCATATAGCCCATCAGGAACGTTTTGCCCGTACCGAACGATCCACTTAAGTAAAGCCCGCGTGCTTGCAGACCCTTTTCCATCGTTTGGTTGACGTAGTCATTGATTTGCATGACGGCTTTCGCCCGGTCCAAATCCACTTCAAGGATATCGCCAAACGAGAAGCTCCGCGAAATCATGCGAGGATCTACGTGGAAGGTGCGGATTCGAGAGGAAATCGCATCTTGCAGCTGCTTGGAGGTATACTTTTTGCACGCTACTTTTTCTTCGTGTATATACACTCTATCGTTATCCGTATCGGCAGTTAGCATCGTATAGTGACCCGTCATATCATTCGGGCAGTTCTCCAAACCGGGGCAGTTGGAGCAGCTTTTGTACTCAGTTACGTATTGGTACAGCTTATTCATATTAATCTTGACTGTATAATCATCGACAAACGGATACTTCTGGCGAAACTTATGAACTAAGACGTCATCCATGACCGCCTTGATTTTGGCCTCCGCCTTTCGTCTCCATTCCGAATTAGGCATGGATTTAAGAATGTGCGACAGCGATTCCATAATTGCGGCACCTCCTACTTGTGTGATCTCTTGGTACTCATTTGAATTCGTGCACGTTAGTTCTTCCGATTAAAGCGCTCATCCAGCTTCTGCGCCATCCTTCTCGCAGCCTCCAGCTCTTCTTCGGTCAGTCTCGAAGAAGCTGCAGCGCCTGCATCCGGCACCACAATCGGGATATGCGGCTTCTGCGTTTTGCCCTGCCGACCCCTGGTAACGGAGCCGCCACCGGCTTTGGCAGCCTCAACCTTGGATGCAGCTTTCTGTTTGTAGCTGATTTTCTCGCGCACATACTCCACAGCTTGCTCGTAAGTGATAATTTGCTTGCCGAGCATGTCTGAAGCAACCGCTTCAATGGAAGACTTCGCCCAAGAGCGGCGATCGATATGCAGGAAATGGATCAATACATTGATTACTTCTTCGTTTAACTTATAATTCAAATCAATCTTCTCAAATATATTAAGTACGCCGTCAGGAATAGAGCCCTGTGTAAAGAACATTTTCAGGACTGCAGTATACGGCTCGTTACGCATAATGTAGTTGTATTGATGATCCGTGCATTCGCCGCGCAGCTGCTGCGGTACTTCCAAATAAAACGCCATCTCAACTGATTTCTCGTCAGCCTGTTCTGCCGAATCCCCAACTCCAGCCTCTTCCGTTCTGGACATTGTTCGTTCTCTTTCCTCGTCACGCTTCTTGCTTTGCCTGTAAAAGAGATTCGCGTTGTATTGCATGAGATCCATCTGCAGCTCGCCTTCTTCACTAAACACGCCATCTTCATCGAGCAATCGGCATGTTTCCTGCAGGGATAGATTATACTTCTTAGCCACGATATTAATGGCTGCCATCTGATCCGGCTTGTGCTTGAGCGCCTCGACGAAAATCCGATTACTCGCTCCACGTGGAAACCTCATGATAATGTCAGCATACTGGAAGCCTTTGGTCGTGACGTCCATACGAGCTTCTCCCTGTTTGCTGGCTGAAGCTTCATATAGCGCTTGCTCCAACTCATAGTCAACCACTTGGGTATTAAGCCTGAACAGATCATAGAAGGGAACCGATAGATTCTCTTCGCTTGCTTCGCGGCACTCTTCCGGCTCCGGCGACAGCAAATCTTCCCGAAGAGAGAGCAGCATGAACTTGCCGACTTTGTCGCGGAGCAGCAGCGTCAGATGCTGGTTCCGGAAAAATTCATTCGGGCCAAGCGGCGCGAACAACGTGTACACAAAAATATAGTCTTCTTCATCCGCCAAAAACTTGCGGGTAGTCTGCAAAAGGCCGATAGCCTCAAGCTTGGAGGATTGCTCGATCAAATACTTCCGGCCTCGTTCTCCCTGCTCAAGGTCAAGCAGCAGAAATAGCTTACGCTGCTGTTCCAGCGGCGAAAATCCGACCTTTTCCGCACTCATCTGCTGGTAGAGAGCCTGATAGAGGCTAATTGCCAAACCACCGATCATCGGCTGATACATCATCGCCAACATTTTAAAATCCAAACTGCTTAAAGAAAATTCACGGCCTACACAAAACCTGTGATTCTCCGTGAAATGCAGCACATTCGTCATTCTCATCCGATTACAGCACCATCCTGCCTAGGCTCAACCGATTGCCTGCCACTCTTGCTGGCATCTCGGTTTCTCTCTATTAGTCTACCACAAAAATCGACACGCTTGGTATCTACTAGAGAAAGATAATATTACCTAAAATGAAAAAACCAACCTTTCGGCTGGCTGGGTTGGCTTTGTAGCAGCCGTTCAGCTTTCGATAGAACATTCCGAATTTTGTTGGTACCTAACTCCCCATTCTTTCATTAGCAAAATAATCGGCGTCAAGGTTTGACCAAACTCCGTCAAGGAATATTCCACCTTCGGAGGCACTTGGTGATACACCTCGCGGTGGACAATGCCGTCCTCCTCCAACTCACGCAGCTGCAAGGTTAGCATTCTTTGTGAAATCGATGGACAAATTCGTTTGAATTCATTGAATCTTTTGGTTCCATCGATCATGTGATAGAGAAGCACGCCTTTCCATTTTCCGCCGATAACATCCAATGTATATTCAACTGGGCAGCCTTCCCGATCTCCTGTGCTGCCATAGCCACTTTCACGATCACGCATAATGCTTTGGCACCTCCTTAGTATACAAATTGATACTATACCACACGAATGTGCGTACTTCCTATTTTAGAATGAATGGGCTACACTGACAACATTATATCAATACATTCCTAGGAGATGAACATATGACTTCCCAAGAAACTATGAAAGCCGTAGGACTTCTCCGTTATCTTCCTATTGAGCATCCTGAAAGCCTTATTCACGTTGACATTGAGAAACCGGTGCCCACTGGCAAGGACCTGCTGATCAAGGTCCTTGCCATTTCAGTGAATCCCGTAGACACGAAAGTGCGCGCTCCCAAAGAGAAAACGGAGGACACACCTCGCATTTTGGGTTGGGACGTCGCGGGCATCGTAGAGCAGGTCGGGCCGGATTGCACATTGTTTCAGCCGGGAGATGAGGTCTATTACGCTGGCAGCATAACACGCCCTGGCGGCAACAGCGAATTTCACCTCGTTGACGAGCGCATCGCTGGGAAGAAACCGAAAACGCTGAGCTTCGCCGATGCCGCCGCACTTCCGTTAACAGCCATCACCGCCTGGGAAGCTCTGTATGAGCGGCTTGGTGTGTCACGGAATAGAGAAGACAACGCCGGCAAAACCATACTGATCATTGGCGCTGCCGGTGGTGTAGGCTCTATCGCCACGCAGCTAGCCAAACTTGCCGGGCTCACCGTCATCGGCACAGCTTCGCGCCCTGAATCCGCGCAATGGGTGAAGGAGATGGGAGCCAATCATATCATTAACCACTATGATGCTTTCTTAGCTCAATTAAACGCGATCGGCCTAACTGACGTTGACTATATCCTCTGCTTAAATAGCACAGCCCAGCATTGGCAGAATATGGCTGACGCAATCGCTCCGCAAGGTATGATTTGTTCTATTGTAGAAACGGATCAGGCATTAAATATGAATCTACTTAAAAACAAGAGCGTTACATTCGCCTGGGAATTCATGTTCACGCGCGCGATGTTTCAAACATCCGACATGATCGAACAGCACAAACTGCTTAATGAAGTAGCAGAGCTAGTCGATAACGGATCTCTGCGCAGCACAGTGACTCAGAGGTTAACGCCGATCGATGCTGCAAACCTGCGCAAGGCGCATGCCATGCTTGAGGAAGGCCACACGGTAGGCAAAATTGTTCTGGACCATTTTGAATAAAAGAATGGGGTTGTCTCAAGGTCTAATTACGACCTTTGGACAACCCCTTGTCTATAAGAAGACTTATTCATGCGTGCCGGATTCAGTCAGGTGAAATCACCGGTTCCTCACTTCCCCAGGTATCTTCTCCGTACATGGCCGGATTCATTTTCCTGGCAATCGACAAGTCGAGCAGACCCCGTTCCGTGTCTTCGTCCTCCAGGCTTTCCACCCACAAACGAATCAAATCATTCATCTTCGCCGCACTTTTGATCGGAATTTGATGTTTCGCATCTTTTAAGAAATAGAGTGAGCTATGAGGCAGACCCTGGTGAAGCAAATTCGCATATCGATGAAAAGAGCGATCCTTCGTACCATACATTAACAAGACAGGGTGCTTGATATTGCGGAGTCGATGCGTGCATGTGTAATTACGAGCTTGTTTAAAATACATGCATACATCATCGGACGTGTCTTTCTGCGAGCTTTCATATAGCTGGCGATAAGTTGCGGTAGTGTCTGCGTTCCCATTCGTGATGGCTTTCTTCATTAGATCCATGAGCAGATCCGGGCCGGTCATATTACACGCCATCCACACCCTGATTTTGTTATACACATCGGTTAATTCCGACATGCCGCTCACCACAATTCCCCCAAGGAAACGCTCAGGATAAGCTAGAAGCGCTTCCAGCAGGATCATTCCACCTGTTGAATACCCGCAAAGATAAGCCTGTTCAATCCCGATTTCATCAAGCAGCATACGAACATCCCGTGCCATTAACTCAATGCTTAGAGGTCGCTCAGATGCTTGACTGGAGCCATGCCCACGAATATCATAAGTGATCACCTGGAAATGCTGAGATAACTGTTTTTTTTGATAAACGAAAACCTCTGAAGTCAACAGAGGAGGATGGATAAACACAATAGGGGTACCGGTTCCCGAAATCTCATAATTCAGAATCGTCCCTTTTAAATGAGCAAAAGGCAAAGTCGTCTCCTCCGTAAGGTCAAGTTCAAGTCACCTTATCGTAGCCCGCTTTGCCTTTTATTATTACACTAGAACATTTTAAAGCCTTTGATACGCAGAGTTTTGATGGCTGATCCGCTAAGAATAGCGCCTACCAAGCCGCCGATGGCCGGAACGATATCAACAATCGTAAAGCTATCCCCGCTTGATAGAAAGGAAGCCGACCCCATTGACCMGTAAATCACGACTCCAATGACTAGTGCGATAAACGCATAGAGTGGAAACCATGTGGTCTTCATCAGCATGTTCAAAATAAAACCGATTCCAAAAAATAACACCATCATTAAGACAGTGGCGATAATCATCTGCAGCAATGTCTGATCCCCCTAATTATGAAACTCATCTTCCGCTTTCTTTTCATTGTAATCCACGAGATCGCACAGGTAAAGTGTACACAAATTGAACATTTTCCATTTCACCCTTTGTTCATTTGCCCTTTCCCCATGAATTGGATACAATGTAGGGGATATTAGCCTTGAATGGAGGAACACTCATGAGTGAAGCCGTACAAACGCTGGAAGGC
>NZ_JBFTQB010000361.1:0-7050 GCF_056398785.1 Paenibacillus sp. 01T422
GCCCTGTAGCTGGCTTGCCTTCGAGCACAACCTGCTGATTCTCAGGGGTTTGCTGGAACGGATTGAACATATGCATGCCATCATCGTCTTCTAGAATCCGATAAATGACTCCATTTTCGTATTTATATACGGCTTTGTAAAAGCCTTGATTATCATCACGGGCGTTATTCTCAAAAACCGACTGAATTTTCTTGCGGAAGGATTGATAGGTTGCATCGTTGTAATCCAGCGGTGACGTCAGGCTTTCCAGCTTATCGCCATCGACCAGATTTTGACCGTTTTTGGCCAGCAAAATAAGCTCGCTGAACGTTTCCTCTTCCATTTTCTTCGAGAAACTCTCATAAATGACGGTCGACAACAGAATCATCGAAGCGGCAATGACCGGTACTAGAATGAGAATTTGCTTCATCATCAAGGGAAGACGGCGCTGCAGCAAATTGAAGAAGACAAGCTTGATCGCATAGAGTACAAGGATCAGAGCCGCTACAGCAATCGACCAATGTACAAACGATTGGGTTCTTGCCGGCTGGCTGTACAGAGCCTCTACCATGGATGGCGTGATCGTCCCATCCGGCAGGCGCCGATTAATCTGCGTCGATTCTACGATAATCAGGCTGCCATCCTGCGCAATGGAGCTCGCTGTGGCATCAAAAGCAAGCTCTATGCCGTTTGCTTTTGCCTTCTCTTCGGTCACAAGACCTTCGATCATGTAAGGCTGTGCGGGATCAAGCCGGGAAATCATTTTGTTGTTAAAATCGATGAAGATCAGACGGCCTTGATTATCAAGATRCAGACTTTCGGGGAAATTGCGTCTTGTGCGATCCAGCCCAGCAAGCGGATAAACAAGCTCGGAATGCCCGTCGCCGAAAGCGCGATAGATCTCTCCGCTGCGCGTTGAATAGTAGATTTCTCCAGGCTTGAAGCCGTCTGCCTCGGCAACAAATTTATTTTGCGGAAGCTTTATCGTATAGATTAACTTAGGCTCGGATGTCTCTGTTTTGCCAATTGGAGCTTGATAGAGCGTTAACTGCTGTACTTCGTCATTGAAAAAGTAGACCATTCCATCGCGAACTTGAACATTTCGCAAGGACCCCAATCTGTACCGCTGGATTTGCGCGTCATTGTATTCCTGCGAGAATAAGCTGCGATCGAACTGCCCATCCGGCGTATAGCGAACAATTTGCTCGGATTTAACGGCAATCCCATATGGATCAAGCAAGGTACGAATCGTGTAGAGATATCCCAAATCATCTACGGCCATATCGTTAAAACGGTACACTTCCCCGTTTTTCCCGGTCTCACTCGTAATGGAGTATTGAAGAACACCTTCCCCATTCAGCTTGTGAATCGTTTTCTTCGCGTTGTCAATGACAAACAAATTGTTATGCCCATCCGAGATCGCCTTCGACAAACCATCGAAAGGCATGCTCTTGTGAAAAGGCCATAGTGTGAAGCTCTCCTTGTTTAATCCAAGGTAGGTTCCAGCAGCACCTAGAAGCAGCAGTACGAGCAGCAATGCCGCAATCGATTTCTTCATCGCTCTTTAATCTCCTCTTAATATGAAATCTGAATGATTTGCGTCGGTGCGTTCCAATCAACCTGCAAGCCCAAGGATTCCGCTATGAATCTTAATGGGACATAAGTCCTTCCTTCGAGCAGATAGGCAGGTCCGTCGATTTGCACAGGATCGCCATCAACATAAGCCTTGTCTTCACTGATGCGGCTCGTGATCGTTCTATATTCCGTGCTGACCGTAACCGTGAGACGATCTTGATCCCAATCTACAGCGGCACCAAACGATTCGGATACGGATCTTATAGGTAAATATGCCTGCCCGTTTATTATAACAGGCGGAACATCGAATTTGATGTAAATATTAGGAGAAAGCACGTTTTCTGCTGGAATCGGTTGAATGGTGAGATTATTAGGTTCAAGGGCTGGTGCCAGGTCTATGGATGTGATGGCTGCCAAAGAGGCTGAAACATCGGCCAGGGCCTGCTGCTCCTCAGGCCCATATTTGGCCTTCTCCTGCTGCTGCAGCTCCTTCAGCAGCTTCGTGACTTGCTGTTCAAGCTGCTGCTGCACGCCAGCCTCTTGCGGCAACGCTGCCGCAAGCACCTGCACGGCGTCCAGCTGCGCGAACAGCGCGTCCTTCTCCGCCGTCTGCATCGCCTCGGCGACGGCCTCCATCGAGCGGGTCAGCGTCGCGACCCGCTCCGTGTCCCCCTGCGCCTGCRCCAGCTTCAGCGCAGCCTCCAGCTTCTGCTTCGCCTCTGCGAGCGAAGCCTGTCCCTCGGATGCGCCCGTCTGCGCATCCGCGAGCTGCGCCTGCGTTGCCAGGAGCTGTTGCAGCGCTGCTGCTACAGCTTGCGGCTCGCCGGCGGCGAGGGCTTGCTCCAGCTTCGCCTGCTGGAGCTCAGCCTGCTCGGCCAGCGCATCTTCGCTGGCCGCTTCCTTCCCAGGCGCTGTGCCGCCTGGGGGTTGTTCACCGCCTGGCTCGCCCGGCGGTGTCTCGGTCTCCTCGGACAGCGCTGCGATCAGCGCGTCCGGGTTGTTCACCAGCTCCATCTGCTTGAGAGCTGCCTGGCTGTCGCCTTTCTGCAGCGCCTCCAGCATCCCGAGCTGGGCTTGCGCATCCTTGATCTCGACTGCCAAATCGGCGATCTCGCTCTGCTTCATATCCGTAACGGCCGCTTCCTTGGCCGCCTCCAGCTTCACAATATCTTTCTTCAGCGTGTCAATCTGCTGCTGCAGCTGTTCGGCCGTTTGCAAAGAAGCAATGGCACCAGGCTTTGTAATTTCCACGGTCACTTTCAGAGCATCTGCATCCTTCTTCGAAAGCGCTGCGGAACTCGTCGGATCGGCAATCGCACTCGGGTCTACGGCATTATCCATGCCGAACCAGACGGCACCAGGCTCATCCGCTTTATAGAAGATCCCTTGCCCCGATGAAGACATCGTTGCCGAAGCTGCATTGTAGGCCTCTGGGGTCAGCGCGTCCAGCTGCACTTGGTAGGAACCGATGATGACGGTTCCGAGCCCCTTTTCCTCGTCAGCACCAGCTTCGCTTTCGCTGCCTGTTGTTCCGTTGGGGACTTCAGCTTCAGCCTCTGCCGCCGCCAACTGTCCGGCATTTCCTTTGCCCTCCACAAGCAGCTCCCCAATCGGTTTCCCCTTCGCGTAGAGCATGACCTTCAAGTTCTCAATCTGACTAAGTTTGAGCGTTAATTGTCGCACAGCCTTATTCAGCTTGGTGTGTTTGCCGATCGCTTGGCCATCTTTGGTAAACAGCGCATATTCCGTTGCGCCGAGCTTTTTATTCACCGTCACGCTAAAATCACTGAGCAGCGGACCGACGGCCGGCTTCAACTTCCAAGAGCCTGCAGGAGCCTTTGGATTTTGCGGTTTGACGGCGGCAAGCCCGTCATCCAAATTTTGATAAGGCAGAATGCCCATCTTCAATGTCTTTTCAACAGCTCCGCCCGTGTCGATATCCAGCTTGCCTAGCGCTGTTTCATAACTCATTTGCGCCATCAGAATTTGCTCGTCCGCCTTGCTCACCGCTTCTTTGTAAGCCGCAAGCTCTTCCGTTTTCATCAGACTAAGTTTCACCTTCTGAGCAGCTTTATCCAGCGCGTTCACAGCGCTATCCTTATCTCGCAAAGCCTGCGCGTAACCTTCCTCCGCACCCTTCGCTTCCATATAGGAAGCTCTTACGGCTGCTATAACCGATGATCTGCTCTCTTTCTCCTGCAGCATTGCCTTGTTTTGTTCCATAGTAGCAATCGGCAATGCATCACGCAGATCGTCGAGGTAACGCAGTCCGTCATACTCCCCTTGGAGTAACGATTTCGGAATCGGAATGAATCCTAGCAAAAGGAAAAATCCTTCCCAATCCGACTTCACCTGTGATAACGTCGTTTCATAACTCGCTAGAAACAATTCCATGTCGATATCCTTGGCCTTATAAAGCCCGTCAATAACCTTCATACGGCTGCTGCCAAATTTGGAGCTGTACAAATCACGTGTCGTGCTAAGTTTGTGATCAGCTAAACGCCGATCCTCCGTATCTTTCATCAGACTAACCGTCGACTTGAGCGCACTTGTTATGTAGCTTGGGAGCTGCTTCTGATCCAAATTCGCGTAATCCGGTTCAAAAGAAAGCTGCACTTTATTTTCCATATCCAATTGAAGCAGCTTGCCCAGCGCCAAACGGCTTGATTTGGCCGTCAATTGCGCTTGTTTATATACGGAAGCTGCTTTCTCCAGCGCTTTCTCGGCCTGCTCCTGCTCGGCGCTATCTGAGAGCCCGAATTTCCGCTTCTTTTTAACCGTATCCAGCGCCGTTTTGGCGTCTTCCCATTTCATCCGTGCATTTTCTTCCGCTGCTTCATCCTGATAAGCCGTTAAGTACGATTTCTGCACATCGAACCGTACCGTATTCATCGATTGGCGCAATGTTTCCTGCGCGATATATAGCTGTTTGCTAGCCTCTGGCACCTTCAAACGTGTCATCAATTCCTGACTCAAATTGCGAGGCTTGGCAAAAAGGCCGGAAGCCTTCGCTTCCTCGCTTTTCACAGCATGCTGCGCTTGCTCCAGCTCCAGCTTTTTTTTCGAAATATCCGTTTTGGCGTCCCGCAGTACAGAACTTATTTTCAACCCTTGATCCATCGCTTCTTTCATGGTTAAAGCTTTTACTGACGCAGCTTCCACGCTTGGTCCTGCCGCCAGAACCGGCGCTGTCGACAGCAGCACTACGAGTCCCAGCCTTACTGCTTTTGACCCTACCACTATGAATCCCTCCGCTCGCATACAACTCTTCCTTTATAGTACAATATCTCCCTCACTCTCGCACCCATCTTTTGGAGAAACTTAGCGAAAAGAATCGAATATAGTAATAGATTGATGGTTACCTGCTTTTCTAGTAGTATAAAAGTAATAGATAGCACGAATGCATCGGATCCTACTACATAAATAACTTGATACATAGAAGGAGGTTTACCCATGGGAAACCTTGTTTGCGGCGGTGCAATGCTGCAATGCTCTTTTGGCGCTGCGCCCGGTTCGTTAATGGTGCTGCCAGCGAATATGGTGATGACCGCGATGCCCATCGCAAACATCATGGATAATAAGCCGATGGTGAACATTTTGCCGTTCGGAATGTGCAATTCAATGGCCAATCCCATGGTTGCCGCAGCAACGGCAGCGGCCTTAGGAGTACTCACTCCCATGCCCTGCATTCCGGTGACAGCAGCCCCTTGGGCTCCTGGATCGCCAACGGTGCTCGTCGCTAACATGCCTGCTCTGAACAACTCCTCCAAATGTATGTGCAATTGGGGCGGCGTCATCCAAATTCAACAGCCTGGACAAATGACCATTCAGGTGCCTTAATCCATTTTAAAAATCGAGCATCCTTCTAGGAGTGAAATCATTTGGAGATTCAGCCGGTCAAAGCCATTGAAAAAGTGCTAAAACCCGTCGTTGCACCTTTCATCGGCCATGTCATGAAAGCCTTCCAAACCATTGGGAGATTGCCCAAACTAGCGATTATTAAGTTTCAACAGATTCTTAGAGTCATGCTCCAAACGCGTGAGACCTCGTTAAAAAACTACATTTTGATCGGCTCATACTACGTCTCCAAAAGGCTGCTGCTTTTCATCACCTTGCTGATTCTTGTCCTGATCTTTTTTATCTTCATACGACCGCCTGCGATTGTGAATAAATGGTTAAACCGGGTTCCTGTACTGCAGGAAAACACCACGAAGCTTACCAGCTTCTCGGGGAATGGCAAAGTGGTGGGTACCGAAAAAGCGGCGCGCTATGAAGGTGGTCTGGTTGACGGGCTGTACGCAGGGAAAGGCAAGCTGTATAACAAGAACGGTGCTCTTGCTTACAGGCGGCTTTAAGAACGGCAGTTACTCTGGCGACGGAACCGAGTACTATGCTAGCGGCCTGATGAAGTTTAAAGGCCAATTCCTTGCGGGCACGTACGGCGGTGAGGGTACCGCCTTCGATGACAAAGGCGTGCCCCGTTTCAAGGGCACGTATGTGAGCGGCGCCTTGAACGGCGCTGGAGAAGCTTATGACGAGCTTGGCAAGCTCGTCTACAAGGGCGATTTCAAGGCTGGCGTCTATGACGGCCTTGGCACGGTGTTTGACGCAGACGGCGCGCCGCTGCTGCGGAGCTTTTTTGCAGGCGGCCAAGCCAGCCTGCAGGGTTTCCTCGGTTTGTCCAGCAAGAAAGTCGAAGACTTGCTGGGCAAACCGGCTGAGGTGACGCTGCAGGATGTCAGCGTCATGCTTGCGGGCCAGGAGGCGGCGGTTGACGCCTCCGCGGGGGCTGCGGCTGCTGCAGGCGCTGGTGGGGGAGCCGTTGGGGTAGATACGCCCGCGCCTCCGGCAGCGGGCGGTGATGCGGCAGCAGCGACAGCAGGCGTGAAGCTGCTGCTGAGCTACCCAGCCTACCAGCTGTCGCTGCTGGTAGAGCCTGCGAAGGGCAACCCGAAGGAGGCCGTCGTCACTTCGCTTAGCATTTGGGGCTCGAAGCCTTTGGCGCTGCTGCAGCCAGCCATCGAGACCATCAAAAAGCGCGGCGAGCCTAACGATGCCGGCTACGTCGTGATGGAAACGGAGGTAGGTGCCGGGAGTGGCACCTACACGAACAGCTACTACAAGGGTGATTACCTCTTCACCTTGACGCATTTTGATAAAACCAAAGAAGCCCACCTTCTGCAGGTGAGCTCTACGAAATAAAACTGTCGGGAGAGCTCTTCGTGAGCTTCTCCCTTTTTTTGTATGCTCGACTCCGACTAATATCCCAAAGTTATGCAAATTCTGTACTATCTACAACAAACTACGCCAAACCTCACTACCCTAGCTACTCCCAACCAATCCCCTCTTCTCCACCACACAGCACTTTAACTCACAATTCTATCTGTACGCATCAGCACCMGAACCACCGCACTCTCGCCCACCAACCAATATCCCAAACTTATGCAAATTCTGTGCTATCTACAACAAACTATTCCAAACCTCACTACACTAGCT
>NZ_JBFTQB010000362.1:0-11757 GCF_056398785.1 Paenibacillus sp. 01T422
TTTCCTGCCTTAGTGCAGCGCAGAATAACGGTAGTTTTCGCATCTATTTCAGCTGAGGCAGCGTGGATGGAAGTCCCGTTAGAGCGGGAAAAGATTCTCCCTTTGGAGCCGGAGGCGTGCGGAGAGATCACATGTGATTAACGCCGATTGCTCCTGCTATTTTCGGAGAATGATCCATTTTTATCCAATTAAATGGATTTTCTACCGCTAATTTCGCCGAATCTAGCAGATATCCTCCAGCTGCCAACAATTAGCTGGAGGTTCTACCGTTATTCCATATCCTGCCTGAGTGCAGCGCAGAATAACGGTAGTATCCGCATCTCTTTCAGCTGAGGTGGGCTAAAGGATCGTCCCATAGTCATGCGTGAGAAAGGCCCTCACAGATAGAAGTACTCCACAGGACTACGTTATCAAATCCGTAGTCCCTTTTTATTTTCCAAGGCGCATGGCTGCGCTCTAATTGCTAAAAATAACAGTTGACACAATATGAGCTACTTACTACTATAAAGGTGTTGGGTAATTGGATGATCCAATTCTCTGCATATTGCAAGACGGAAGGTACTCATAATGACAATAAAGAAAATCAAGTACCACAGAGTGTATGAGGATGTCATTGAGCAGATTGAAAAACTGATTCTTGAAGGCAACCTTGCGCCAGGGGACGTTTTGCCCACAGAAAGAGAGCTTGCCCAAGCTTTCGGGATTAGCCGTGGAACTTTACGTGAAGCGTTTCGAATTTTGGAAAGAGAAGGGCTGATTGAAACTCGTCCGGGTGGCGGCCGATTTCTTAACAAGAACCTCAACAAGGCGGAAGATAAAACCAGAATCCTCGATAATATTGAGAGAGCTACGATTATTGAGCTGCTTGAGGCTAGGGAAATTTTTGAAACTGGTATCGTGGAATTGGCAACCTTGAGAGCATCTGAACAGGATATTATTGAAATTGAAAGCGCTCTCGAAAAATGGGGCACCATAGACAGTGAATCGGATGATCCTGTTTCTCCAGATCAAGCCTTCCATTTATCCATTGCCAAAGCAACACATAACGTAGTCTTGGTGAATCTCATCGATCTTAACATGGGTCTATTGAAAAGGACGGCTACGAAGACCGTGGAGATACCTGGCCGTAGAAACGAAGTATATAAGGAGCATTTGAACATTTTCCAGGCTATAAAAGAGAGAGATCCACTTAAAGCCAAAGAAATGTTGCTATACCATTTGAAACAGGTGAAACAAAATATTCAATTGAAATAGCGGAAAACGGATGTAGGTTATCCGTCTCATCTAATTGGATCATCCAATTACCCAAATCATTTATGTAATTGCTTCATCTAAATTGTAAGCGGATACAATAATCCTGATTTCAATTCTCGTGCCGTATCCCATTCTTCTGAAGGCACTACTACGATACGAATGAAGTAATGGAAGACGGCTTCAAAGAATAATAGAAAGACAAAAAAGGGAGGAAATAGTATGAAAAAAGCACTTCTCATGGTGGTCACAGCTTTAATGGTTGTAACAACCGCATGTTCCAGCGGCGGGAGTAAGTCTTCCAGCGATACACCTGCTCCAACGTCTGCACCAAGCGCAACAACAGCAGGGGAAGCGAATAAAGAACCGGTTACTCTCTCGATTGCAGCTAAAGATTTAATGGGAGATGACGCCGGTGTTCAGAAGCTGGTGAAAGGCATTGAAGAAGGAATGAAAGCGGAAGGCAAAAATATTAAGCTGAAAATAGTCCCTGTACAAAGTGGAACCTACTCGGAGAAACTCGGATTGCTGCTGCAAAGCGGTAATATCCCTGATCTTATTTACTTCCAAGGCGGCGACTACCAATTTGCTATTACGCAAAAAATCCTGGAGGATTTGACGCCATTTATTGATAAATCGACGAATGTGAAGGCATCGATGAACGTTTATAACCAAGAGAGAATGAAGAACTATCCATACCTGCTATGGCTGTCGCCTCCGAATAGCGCTGTGCCTGTCGTTCGTCAAGATTGGTTTGATAAAACCGCATCGGGCAAGGACCTGTTATCCAGTCCAACAAGTGACAATTACTATACCTTCTTCAAAGAATTGAAGGAGAAAAGCGGCGCGAAATACGCCTACACGGTAGCTGGCACACTCGATGAGCTTGACGTCATGTTCGGTCAATCCTTCGGTCTGACATCCACATGGATCAAAGGGGATGACGGTAAATATGCCTACGGTAAAACAACACAGTTTGAAAAAGATAAGCTCCTATTTTACGCAAAATTGTACAAAGATGGCCTCTTAGATCCCGAGTTCCTGACCAAGAAGTGGGACACGAAAGAGAAAGCATTCTATGATGGGCAAGCCGCTATCATGGCCGGTACACAAGGCAAGGTTATCGACATCTACAATAACAAATCAATTAGTCAGAATGGAGCAGCTGCCAAGGTCATGACACTGCCGCCAGCAAAAGGTAAAGCGCAAGGTTACACACCTGTTGATATCAGTAAAGAGAGCCGCGGTTTTGCTATTGCTAAGACGTCTAAGAACAAAGAAATGGCCTTTGCTGTACTGGAATATATGGCTGGTCAAAAAGGCCAGATGTTAGATAAGCTTGGGGTTGAAGGCGACGAATACCAAATCGTGAATAACAAAATCAAATTAACGGACAAATTTGCAGCATGGTTCCCACACTTTGTAGAGTCCACAGTGAACTTCAAACCGGATAAAGAGTTTGATCCAGCAACTCCGTATTTCTCTGACCCAGCAAGCAAATCTCTGCAAATGTTCGCTTCCATGTCGACGAAAGATAACACATTTGTGATGCCTGCGGAGCTCGCTTCCAAATGGGACGCATCCGCAGCCAAGTACAAAGAATTTGCAGCAGATCTCGTAACTGGCAAGAAAAGCGCGGCGGATTTCGATAAGTTTGTTCAAGAGTGGAACGCAGCAGGTGGTAAAGAAGTGACGGAATACGCGAACAAAACAATCAAATAAAAAGCGGACTAAGAGTGGGGCATGAGCCCCACTTTTTATCAATGAACCCTGAAGGCAAAGAGAATCATCCGGTCATATGGTTAGTCAAGAGGCTGCAAGAGCTTATGCAAAGTGGAAAGGTGGCAAGCTCCCGAAGGAGACGGAATGGCAGCTCGCGGCGGGAGGCAGCCAGAAATTGAAGTGGCCATGGAGCGATCAATATAACGCCGATAAGTGCCATTCCACTGGTTTCGATACGATGCCGGTCGATGCTTTGTCCTCTACGATTAGTCCTTATCCGCTGCACATACGAGGTGGCGCGATGATTCTGCGCGAAAAAGTGGCGAACATAATGACGATTAAAAATGAGAAGATGGGGTTTGCCATCAAGCATGAAGGCGTTGAAGGGGTGTGACCTCATTCGTGGGACTATAAAGTCTAAAGAATTGTCGATTAATAAAGTTTGTTTGTGATGGATACGAGGCATCAGCCTTGTAAGTTAATAATTATCTTATGCTAACGGACTGTAGAGTCTTTATTCTCGAGAATAAGAGCAATGTGGTCCGTTAGGGGGAAACCTCTGCTAGTGGCGGACGCCAAAAGTAGAAGAGCTAAGCGAATTCAAATTGCTTAGCTCTTTTTTATCTCAATCCACCAACCGCAAAAGCTCCGCCTTCACACTATCGTAAGCGTTCCGGTCGCCTTTTTTAGCATAAAATCGAAGGCCATCTACGCCTTTGAAAAGCAGCGCACACTTCAAACGCTCCTCGAAATGCGGGATGTTTCGCCCCTCACTAGCCCAAGTGCTGCGCACCATTTCTGGAAATTGCAGCTGCGGCGTCCAAAGATGCTGCGTCGCCAAATCGAACACGAAGTCGCCATAGAAAGCCATCTCCCAGTCAACGATACCCGTGACACGATGCCCGTCTGTCAGCATATTCCCCAGATGGAAATCGCCGTGAACGAGATAACGCTGCTGCGTGGAATAGGTCGATAACTCCATCATGATGCCATATAAGCGCTGATAAACATCCTTTTCCAAGAAACTGTYTGCGAACAGATCATACCAGTTATGCCAAAAGCCAGTTTGCTCCTCCCGAAAGAAGGAGGCCAGAAAATCCGGCCAACTATCGTGAGTACCGTCTCCCGAAGGCTGAATCCAGCCATAACCTTTGGTTTCACCAAGCTGAGCTTCATTCATTATTTTAAAATACTGGATAAGGTCAGGAAGAATCTGTTTGATTTCGGCTTCCGGATAGGAGATGATGGTACGCCCCGGTACCTTGTCAGCAATGGAAAARTACAGATCATCGTTCGCACGGCCAATCTCCAGAACACGAGGAATCGGTAGGCCCTGAGGCGAGAATATTTCATGCACATAACGCTCTCTGACAAAGCCTTCACTGCCATTGTTAAAATGAATGATAAATTCCTCATCGTCCAGACGGTAGCTGAACACTTTACTCACTTCGCCTTGCTCGATCGGCCGCACATCGGTAACTGATTTATTCAAAGACTGCTGCAAAAAAGCTTCTGCTGATCGGGTATCCATGTTGGGTTTGATCCCAGACATTTGCCATCACCTTCCCTTATTTATCCTTTGTTGGTTATTCGCAGCCTGGCTACATGTTACATGAAAGCAGGATACTTCCTAGTCTATCACGAAAATCTGAAGCAGGAAAAATAAAACAATTCACGAGACATTTTAACCATAAAAGGAGCGAACAATGAACTTATTTCATTTTAGTGAGGAAAGCGGAATTAATGTGTTTGTGCCTAGAGTGAAGGAGAATCGTAAGAATATGCCTCCTGTCGTCTGGGCGATTGATGATGTTCACGCTTTTACCTTTTATTTTCCAAGAGATTGCCCGCGCATTGTGTATACGAGAACGAATGATATGTCCGATGTGAATCAGAATACTTTCTTCGGTGCAACTTCCTCCAATATTGTCGTGACGGTTGAAACGGACTGGTACGAACGGATCAAACGCACAACGCTATATCGATATAAAATGCCGGGCGACACGTTTCAATTATTTGATGCCTCCGCCGGTTACTACATTTCTCCTCAAAGCGTCATTCCTGAAGAAGTTGAACCGCTAACAAACCTCTTAGATCGCCTCATGCAGCTGCGCATTGAAGTAAGATTCACACCTAACTTGCATCCGCTGAGAAACGCTATTTTGAACTCTACGTTGAGTGATTTTGGAATACACAGATTTGCGAACGCGAAAGGGCCCGGCTTATGATGACAGTGGAAGAAGTTCGCGCATTTGCCATGTCACTGCCTCAGGCTGAGGAAACTTTGCATTGGGGAAAAGCTTCTTTTCGTATCAAAAATAAAATTTTTGCCGTGATTCAAGAGGACGGCGTTTCACTGGTTGTGAAAACAACGGGAGAGGATAAAATGATCTATCCGACTCTAGACGCTGAATTTTCAGCATTCCCGCATCTTTTTCAAAATTAAATTATATGATTGTCAGTTTGGAGCGGGTCGATCCTGAGGAATTACGGGGGCTGCTGGTCAAAGCGTGGGGGAGCATGGCACCCAAAAAATTAGTAAAAGAATTTGCTCTAACCATTCAACCCTGACAGTATGCTGTCAGGGTATCTCCTGTATGATTAAGGTATCAATGAGAAATGGCATTAATCATGTGAGCCAAAGGAGAGATAGCAATGACACAACAAATACGGAACATGTACGATTACCATATATGGGCAAACCAAACGATGCTGACGCACTTGAAGAAGCTGGGAAGGGACATCTACACACGGGAGATCCAAAGCGTTTTTCCTACGGTGTGGAAGGTCATCGCTCACATTTATGTTGTGGATTCCGGTTGGTTGGACATGATGCGTGGTAAAAGCATGAACGAAGCCATGACGGATTCGGTCCAGTTGACGCTTGATGCGGAATCCAAGAGCATCGAGGAGATCGAAACCATGTATGCTCAATTGGCAGACAGGTTCAAAGCATTTTTGGATGAGCAAGAATCATTGGAGAAAACGATTGTACTGGATAATCCTTACGCAGGAGTGCGGGATACCAGCCGAGCGGAAATGCTCCTTCAAGTGGTCAATCACGGCACCTATCACCGAGGCAATATTACTGCGATGCTGCGCCAAATGGGGCACGCTTCTGTGATGACGGAGTACGCGCTATTTTGGTACGCTGGGTAAATGAATCGTATCACCTCATATTTTCCAAAGCTTCAATCGCATAATTCAGCTCAACATCTTGCCCTCGCATATATTTTTCTTCGAAAGTTTGTTCATTTAAGGGGATTTTAATATCGGGAATTGCCCCTCCTTGTCCCTTATCGTCACTATCGCCTTGAATCATTTTTTCTTGATTCAGCGATCTGCCATCTGGCAATTGCAGGACGTAACCTTCCGGCATTTCAACTTTTATAGGGCTTGATACAACCCCAAATGAACCATTTGTAGATGTAAATCCGACAATTCGAGCATGGGGCAAGCCCTTAACTGCAAGTGGTAAACCTTCGCCAGAACTTCCAGTTCGTTGATTAATCAGAACAGCTAACTTTCCGTCATAGTTAGGCTCTACGGGTTTAATTGTGCGAGTCTCATTAGCATTGATTTCAAATTTGCCAGTCCTATGATTGTAATAGCTTACATATTCGTAAAGCTTCGGCTTTTTCACAAAATAACCTGCCATCGCAGTAACGAGGTCATCACTTCCCCCCGGATTGTCCCGAACATCAATAATCAGGCCTTTAATTTGTTTTTGCTGAAACTCTTTCAACAGGTTCTCCAACACTTTTTCCGGCTGAGACATGGTCGCGCTTGGAAGAAAGTATCTAATCTTCACATAGCCATATCCGTTACTCAGAACTTTGCCATCAACAGGCGCATCCGTTTTGTTTAACTTTACTCTCGTCTTTTTTAGGGTCTCATAATTGTCGTCATACGCCTTGAGCGTGACTTTTCTAATTTCGTTATCATCTTTGTTTTTAAAAGCTACCTGAATGTCTTTGCCAATTGACGTTCTTGTCATGAACCTTCCTTGATTATCAAGCTGGTCTCCATCCGTAGCCATGGGGTTTTCGCTCCAGTAGGTGGCGTGATAAGCTTCGCGTGCCTCTTTGCCATCCCAGGAAATGATTTCAGCCCCAAGCTGGATGCCGCTTTGTTCAGCGGGACTGCCTGCTATAAGCAAATTAACCAATATCTTGCCTTGATCTAATTGAATCGTACTAAGACCAACACCGCCACCGTTTTCTTGTTTGAAAATTTGATTGTCTTCATATAAGTTCTCATTCATGATTTTGACATGCCCGTCTCGCAGAGAATACAGATAGGATCTTAGCGTTTTATAGTATAAATCTTTATTTTTTTGCTGCTCTGCTTGTTGAAAAAGGGGTTCGTACTTATCTTTTAATGCTGTCCAGTCCACCTTTTTCCAATCTCCAAATGGGTATTCTCTGGAGAGTCGCTCGTTTAGTTGTGTAAAAGCTTGCGGATAGCTCAATTGGCTGAAATGACTCACCGGATTGAACCGAGATTCACCTGCCAACATCATGGATAGGACAAGAGGGGAGCAACCAATTAGACAGAGGACGATTCTTAAAATTCTGTATTTGGGGATAGGGATGCGGTGAACCGGCCTAAATACTTTCTTGACTGTACATAAGAATAGTACCGCGGTTACAGCGTAGAGTAACAATGCCAGAATGGTTGTATCTCCGTTCGACACACTTACAATGGCGATAAGAAGGCCTGCGCTGGGCAGAAAATCAAACCATCTGACATACTTTTGAATAGGCACTGCATACCACACTAAAATAATGAAATTGATGGAAAATAATAGTAATTGATAATTGGTGAACCACTTCAATGAACCGAACAGATTTCCAACAATGCTCATTTCGATATCTCCTTCATACAAAGCTTAGGTTGCTTTTAAAGCTTAAAAAAGAAATATGAACGGAGCGTGAATGAAAAAAATACCGGCACCATCAGGTACCGGCTGTACGTTAAAGCTTATTTGGCGGAGAACTTGGAATATGTATAGTGAACTTCGCGCCTTCTCCGACTATGCTTTCTACTTCAATGTTTCCATGATGATTGACAATAATTTGCTTCACAATGGCGAGACCTAGACCACTGCCCAGGCTGTTACGCGATTTATCCGTTTTGTAGAAGCGCACGAAAATATGGGCCAATTCCTCAGGCTTAATTCCAATCCCTGAATCTTTGATGGTAACTGTATGCGCATGACCAATTGTGATGAGTTCAATCCGAATTGTTCCATGATCAGGTGTGAATTTAATGCTATTTCCAAGAAGATTAATCCACACTTGATTGAGCTGATCGTAATCCGCGGTGATTTTCGCAGTAATGGGCAGCGTCAAATCGATTCGAATATGTTTGGCAGCCCAAAGCGGCTCACAGGAAACAACGGCCTGTCGAATTTGTTCATCGAGATTAAACGTTTTTAAGACAAAAGGATGATGCGTTGATTCGAGGGAAGCAAGCTTGAGTAAATTATCGCTAAGGCGTGACAGTCTATCGCTTTCCATCAGAATGATATCCAAATATCGCTTCCGATTCTCTGGTGTTACCAAATGGTCAAGCTTCAGTGCTTTCGCAAAGCCCGAAATGGAAGTTAGTGGCGATTGAATCTCATGAGAAACATTTGAAACAAAATCCTGACGCATCGTTTCCAATTGCTTAAGCTCACGGGCCGTCTCGTCAAAGCTGCGAGCAAGAATTCCTAATTCATCTTTTCGCGTAAGCTTTAATTTCACATCGAAATCGCCTTTAGCAAGTCGTTTGGTTGCTTTCGTCAATAATTTAAGGGGCTTTACCAGAAAACGGGCAGCAATAAGAATGCACAAGCTTCCTATAACGAGTACTAGCAGCAGAATAGTAATTAAAAATCGAAGCAGAGTCTTCTCATTTTTGGTGGATGATTGCAGAAAAAGGGCATAATTTTCACCTTGGAACGCAAACGGAAGTCCGACATACATGACTCCTTCAGCTTTAACTTTTGATCGGTATATACCGCCTTTAAGCACCTGTTCGAGGGGGGCTTGGTCAATAGCAACAATCTGCCCTTTATTCTCCGATCCATTTAATCTCATTTCACCAGAGGCTGAAAAAATTTGAATGGGGTACGCCGTCATCTGGGAGGCCTTCTCCATAAAAGCTTCCAGATCCTGAGGCTGCGTTTGTTGATAAAGCCCTACAATATTGTTGCTTACCTTCATCATGTCGTTCTGTCCTATTTCGTTTAACTCTTTTTGAAAGATGGCGACCCCGATGATGAAGGAAGAAATTAAGCTTTCACCCAGTTGTATGAGCTTGGAGGAGAATATCCGAGAGCGTTTCAACAGCGCTTTGACTCGCAGCACCAGCTCTACCGGATCAAAAGGTTTCGCTAGATAATCGTCTGTCCCGAGTTGAAAGCCTTTCACCTTATGGGTTGATTCTCCTTTCGCCGTCACCATTAACAGGAGGATATGAGGATCCCGATTTCTGATCTCTTTGCATAAATCCCAGCCATCTAAAAGCGGCATCATAATATCAAGTATGACAAGTTCAACGACCGTACCCTCCAGCACCGAGAGCGCTTCTTCTCCATTTCCTGCTTCAATAATGTCAAATCCTTCGTTTTGCAGAAAAAAGCTCATCAACTCGCGAATATGCCGGTCATCATCGACAATAAGTATTTTGGTCACTTGTAGACTAACTCCTTTTGTAAGCCATCTTCGGGTTTCTTATGTATGAGCTGAGCTTGATACACGCTACTTAAACCAGCCCTTTTTCCAGAACCAGGCGAACATCCCGAGACCTATGCCGAACATGATGATGAGAATAGCAAAATACCCCCAGTGCCACTCCAATTCGGGCATATACGCGAAATTCATCCCGTATAATCCGGCAATGAACGTCAATGGCATGAAAATCGTGGTTATGACCGTCAACGTTTTCATAATCGAATTCATGCGATTGGAATTCAGCGAGATGTAGCTGTCGCGCATATCAGCCGTCATATCCCGGTTCGATTCAATCATCTCGGAAAGTTTAAGCAAATGATCATGAATGTCGGTGAAAAATACAATGTGCTGGCGAAATTGTTCAATTCGATCGGTATTGATGACCCTATACAGAAGGTCGCGCATAGGCACGATGGTCCGGCGTATTTTTAGCAGCTTGGAGCGGATTTCAAAAATATCATTCATGAGCACCTCAATGCTCTCAGAGTGCACATTATTCTCAATCTCATTGAGCTGATCCTCTAATTGATATACACTTGGGAAATACTGGTCAACCAAATTGTCCATCACTAAGTAGGCGGCATAAATATGGCCTTCGCTTCGCAAGTTTTCTAGCTCGGACAGTCGGCACCAGGCATCCTCAATTTCTCTGGAATCATGTTGATGGAACGTGACGATGAAGTTGCTTCCCAGGAACATATCCACCTCTTCCGCATCCAGCGTCTTAGCGTTCATTGCATGCATGACAAAGAAATGGACATTTTCGTAATGGTCCATCTTCGGTCTTTGCAACAAATAGAAACAGTCTTCGATGGCGAGTGGGTGAAACTGGAAATGATCTTTGAGCTCCAACGCTTCTTCTTCGCTAGGATTGTGAAAGTCAACCCAATACCACTTAATAGTAGCGTCATCAAGCTGGCGAAGAGGAATATCGTGCTGTACGGTGAAATCGGTCGTAACCGCTAGTGAACGAATCATAATAAAACTCCTAGGTTCAAATACGTTATTAACGTCTTATTTTACCATACAATGACATCAGATCAGAATATCCTGTATCAACAAAGCGTTTTTTGTAACACAATTGGAATATTTCTGTTACAGTCCTCTAATATTCATGGGGTATTATAATAAATAAGACCCCCTTTTTTAATATAAACTTTGGACCTGGCCCCGTTGGCTAGGTCCCTTTTTTTGGGGATTGGAGGTGCAGCTCGTGTCAAAACCCTTAGTTATAATAGTTAATGGTCTTCCAGGCACAGGAAAAACAACCTTAGCGAAGCGCCTTGAACAAGACCTACGTTTACCATTATTCTCGCGGGACGGCATTTACGAAACTCTATATGATGCGTTAGATTGTCCAAGTCATGGTTGCCCTCCTTTAATGGCGCCAGCTTCTTTTACTATGCTATACGCCATAGCAAGCACCTTGTTATCAGCGGGTCAATCCATGGTCATTGAAGGATTTTTTGGTCGACCTGAGTTAAGAAGCGCCGAGTTTCTGAAATTACAGGATGCTTACGGATTTGAGCCTTTTCAAATCCTGTGCAAAGCGGAAGGGAAGGTGCTGCTAGAGCGATTCCATACGCGTATGGGGGCAAAAGAACGCCATGCGGCTCACTCTGATTTGGAATGGATTGAACAGGAGGAAAACAAGGAGCGGATTTTGCGCGGGCATCTTACTCCGCTAACTCTTGGCGGTACAATCGCAGAAATTAACACAACCACTCCTGACAGTTTTGATTATGCTCTTTTGATTAAATCGATACAGACAGCTTTGTTGAATTCTCAAAAAACCATCTAAATCATAAACGGGGGAACAGCCAGTATGTCAGATATGACGCTTCCAACGGACTTGTCCAAATTAATAAACGATTATAAATGGCAAAGAATCACCCTCGGTTTATCGCAATCCCAAACGTACTTATTGTCAGGTGTCCCGTCRAACTTATACATAAAAATTCAATCTCTTACTGCCCCTGAAAGCCTTCTTCACGAGAAAAAACGGTTAGTCTGGCTGCAAGGCAAGCTGCCTGTCCCAGAGGTCGTTTATTATGGACAAGAC
>NZ_JBFTQB010000363.1:0-5882 GCF_056398785.1 Paenibacillus sp. 01T422
CTTTACCACCGTGCAATCTCCGTTATGAGAGGCGCAACTGCACTTGGAACTTTCGTTTCCTTGAGCGAGAATGAGTCTTACAATGTGGAATACTGGCCATTAGAATTATATAAATTGACACTTGCTCCTGCAGAAGCGGAATTCTCTCGCAAAATTGCTTTCATCACTGGCGGCGCAGGCGGAATCGGCAGCGTAACAGCTCGTCAATTCCTCAAAGAAGGCGCACATGTTGTGCTGGCTGACTTGAATTTGGAAGGCGCACAGAAATTAGCGGCTGAGCTGAACGAGCAATACGGCGAGAACAGAGCTATTGCTGTGAAAATGGATGTAACGAAGGAAGAAGATGTGGAAGCGGCTTACCGCGATTCGATCCTTAGCTACGGCGGTATCGATGTGATCGTGAATAACGCTGGTCTTGCGACGTCAAGTCCTTTTGATGAAACGTCCCTTAAAGAGTGGAATCTGAACATGAACGTTCTCAGCACAGGATATTTCTTGGTAGCTAGAGAAGCTTTTAAAATTATGAAAAAGCAAAGTGTTGGCGGCAGCATGGTATTCGTCGGCTCCAAAAACTCGGTATTTGCAGGTAAAAATGCCTCTGCTTACTCAACAGCGAAAGCTGCTGAAATTCACTTGGCGCGCTGTATCGCAGCTGAAGGCGGCGAATACGGTATTCGCGTGAATTCCGTATTGCCGGATGCGATTCTCCAAGGTTCAGCGATTTGGAATTCCAACTGGCGCAATGAGCGCGCAGCGGCTTACGGCATTGAACCGGATCAACTGGAAGAGCACTACCGCAAAAGAACAACATTGCTTGTTAACATTTTCCCGAAAGACGTTGCGGAAGCCATCGTGTACTTCTCATCTTCCAAAGCTGAGAAAACGACAGGCTGCATGATTACCGTTGACGGTGGCGTTCCAGCAGCATTCACCCGCTAATCCGTACCATATCCATTATCCATAAGGAGGCTATTATCCAATGAGTGATAAAGCATATGCACTGTTTGAAGAGCAGCAAGCAAGTAGAGGTATTGATCTGGCAACTGTAAAAGCCAAGCTGAAGGCCCTCAAAGTAGAAACTCCATCATGGGGTTATGGGGATTCTGGAACTCGCTTCAAAGTGTATAAGCAAAATGGTGTGCCGCGTACTCCTTTCGAGAAATTCGAGGATGCTGCTCAGGTTCATAAACTGACGGGTGTTTGCCCGTCGGTAGCGATTCACATTCCTTGGGATAAAGTGGATGATTACGCGAAGTTGAAGCAGCATGCCGCTGATTTGGGTGTTTCCATCGGTGCGGTGAATCCCAACCTTTTCCAGGAAGATGATTATATCTTCGGAAGTGTGACGAATTCGAACGCAGCGATTCGCCGCAAAGCGACAGATCATTTGCTGGAGTGCGTGGATATCGCCAAAACCGTTGGCTCTGATGTGCTGAGTCTCTGGTTCGCAGACGGTTCCAACTACCCAGGTCAAGTTGACATTCGCGCTCGCAAAACTTGGATGTATGAGTCGCTCAAAGAGATGTACAATGCCATGTCGCCTAACATGCGCATGCTGATTGAATACAAATTCTATGAGCCTGCCTTCTACCACACAGATTTGGCGGATTGGGGCATGGCGTTCAACATGGCGAACAAATTGGGTCCTCAAGCAGAAGTGCTTGTAGACACAGGTCACCACCCGCAAGGCACCAACATTGAGCACATCGTGACCTATTTGTTAGATGAAAATAAACTCGGCGGCTTCCACTTCAATTCCCGCAAATATGGGGATGACGATTTGATCGTAGGCTCCGTGAATCCATACGAATTATTCCTGATTTTCTACCAAATCATTGATGCGGCGAACGATAAAAACCCGCAAATCCGTCAGGCTGCAAATAACATTGCGTACATGATTGATCAAAGCCATAATATTGAGCGTAAAATTCCTGCGATGCTGCGCTCCGTGCTGAACGTTCAAACACAATATGCCAAAGCTCTGCTCATCAACCTTGATGAAGTGAGAGACGCTCAAGAACGTCAAGACGTTCTTGGAGCTGAAGACGCGGTTCGTAAAGCGTTCGAATTCGACGTCACGCCTCTGCTTCAAGCGGTTCGTGAAGAAATCGGCGTGCCGGTTGATCCGATGAAAGCTTACTTAGAAAGCGGCTACGACGAAAGCATTAACGTGCGTGGCAAAGGCGGTGCGAGCTGGTGAGTAAACCCTCAAGCGTTCTGGCCTTTGATTTGGGAGCAAGCAGCGGCAGAGCGATCGTCGGACGCCTTGATTCTGAAGCGGGCCAAGTGACGATCGAGGAAATTCACCGCTTTCCCAATGATCCAGTGAAGGTGGGCAACCATCTTCACTGGGACATTCTACGCTTGTTTCATGAGTTGAAACAAGGTATTTTACAGACGAAGCAGCTAGGTTACACAGATATCGAGAGCTTGGCGATCGATTCCTGGGCGGTAGATTTCGGTCTGCTATCCAAGAACGGCGAGCTGCTAGGCAATCCTTATCATTATCGTGATCATCAGACTGACCATGCGATGGATAAGGTGTTCGCAAAAGTAGGACGCGAAAAGCTTTATGCCAAAACTGGGCTACAGTTCTTGCAATTCAACTCGATTTTTCAACTCGCCGCTATCAAAGAAAGAAATCCAGAACTGCTGGAACGTGCTGAAACGCTGTTGATGATTCCAGATTTGCTTCGTTATTTTCTAACTGGGGAAAAACATAGTGAGTACACGAACGCTACGACCACACAGCTCGTGAATGCGACAACGAAGACGTGGGATGTTGAGCTTCTTGAACAGCTTGAACTTCCAGCCAGCTTGTTGCTGAATCCCGTACCATCAGGTACACGGGTAGGTTCATTAACTGAAGATATCTGCACGGATCTTGACGTTGCTTCGATTCCAGTCATTGCCGTAGGCGAGCATGATACGGCTTCTGCCGTGGTTGCCGTTCCTGCGCTGGACGATCATTTTGCTTTCCTGAGCTGTGGGACTTGGTCCTTGCTTGGGACAGAAACGATGGAACCTGTCTTAACAGAACAGGCCTTAGCTTGGAATTTCACGAACGAAGGCGGCGTGTACGGCACGAATCGTTTGCTGAAGAACATCATGGGACTGTGGTTGATTCAGGAGTGCAAACGGACGTGGGATAAAGAAGGCAAAAACCTCAGCTTTGCCGCTCTCGTCAAGCTTGCTGAGCAGGCGAAGCCTTTCCAATCATTCATCGATCCAGATGACGACATGTTTCTTAATCCGTTGCATATGCCGAAGCAAATTCAGCAGTATTGCCTGGATACACAGCAGGTTGTCCCGCAATCCGAAGGTGAAATCGCACGCTGCATTCTCGAAAGCCTAGCGCTTAAATATCGGTTTGTTCTGGAATGGACCGAGCAGCTTACGGGGGTTACTTACCCTGGGCTTCACATTGTTGGCGGCGGCATTCAGAATGAGCTGCTCTGTCAATTCACTGCGAGCGCTACAGGGCGCGAGGTTTGGGCAGGTCCTGTCGAGGGTAGTGCCTTGGGAAACCTTGTAGTACAATGGATAGCATTAGGGTATATCGCGAATTTGCGCGAAGCCAGGAAGCTGATTCGGAATTCGTTCCCAGTCAAAACGTACATCCCCGAGGATGCTGCGGGTTGGCAGGCAGCGTATGCAACATTTTGTCAGGTGGCGTCCCGATCGAGGATGAAATGAGGGAAGACGATGCTGGTAGCGGAAAGATGGCAGAGAATCGTTCAGTTAGTGAATGAAAGAGGAAGTATTCGTGTGACAGAGCTCAGCGAGTTGTGTCAAGTGACGGAAGAGACGATTCGAAGAGATTTGGATCGGTTAGAAAGCGAAGGCAAGCTGATGCGCAGTCATGGCGGTGCGGTAAGCGTGAAGGAAGCGCAGTCGGAAGTACCTTTCCTGGAAAGGGAAACGGCGCATGCCGATTTCAAGAACGCTATCGCGAAGGAAGCGGTATCGCACATTCGCGAAGGGGACCGGATTATTTTGGATGCCAGCACAACGGCTTGGTATATGGCCAAATTGATTCCGGATATGCAGCTAACCATCCTTACGAATTCGATGAAAGTCGCGCTTGAGGTTAGCGGCAAGGAGAAGATCCAAGTGATATCAACTGGCGGACTTCTCTCGCCAAAGTCGTTGTCCTATGTAGGACCACTAGCAGAGAGATCGCTTGACATGTACCACGTCCATAAGCTTTTCCTGTCTTGCAAAGGGGTTCATATTCAACGCGGCATCAGTGAGTCCAATGAGCTTCAGGCGCTTATTAAGCGCAAGATGATTTCTATCGCTGATGAAACGTATCTGCTAGCCGATCACAGCAAGTTCGGGATGCAGTCTTTGACGCAAGTCGCGGCGTGGCCAGAAATTAAACATGTGATCACAGACGGACAAACCAATAAGGAGGATGTGGACCGCATTCGGGAAAAAGGTGTTCACGTCATCCAATTAGATAAAGAGTAAAAGACATTGTTCCTTCCATCTCCAGTATGTTCTCTTTCGTACTGAGGATGGTTTTTTGTATAGCCACCTGCCTCTGTGGGGGGAACGATGCAGGAAGGGAGTCAGCTGCAACATGAAAGTATCGATGTTCATTACGTGCCTCAGCGATCTTGTCTATCCCAAGGTTGGCGAGTCTATCGTTCATTTACTTGCAAAATACGGAGTCAAGCTAGACTTCCCGGCGATGCAAACCTGCTGCGGCCAGCCCGCGTTCAATAGCGGTTATTGGGATGAGGCGCGAGGCTCTGCAATGACCCTGCTGGCGGCTTTTGAAGACAGCGATTTTGTCATTTCACCTTCGGGTTCCTGCACAAGTATGATTCACCATTATTATCCGAAGCTTTTTGAAAATGATCCTGTGAATCTAGCCCGCGCTAATCGGCTTGTTGAGAAAACCTATGAATTCACACAATTTCTCGTGCAAGTGTTAGGAGTTACGGATGTAGGAGCTGTATTCCCGCATAAAGTGACCTATCATCCATCTTGCCACGGCAGCCGACTGCTGGGGGTTAAGGCTGAACCGATGCAGCTGATGCAAAATGTTCGCGGCATGGAGCTGCTGCCGCTTCCTCATGCGGAGGATTGCTGTGGTTTTGGCGGTACATTTGCGGTGAAAATGTGTGATATTTCCGGGGCGATGGTCTCTGAGAAATCCGATCACGTGCTGGAGACGGAAGCCGAAGTGCTCGTTGGGCTCGACATGGGCTGTTTAATGAATATTGCCGGTAATTTGTCGTTTCGAGGAAAGCCTGTCAAGGTGATGCATCTGGCGGAATTATTAGCTGAGGGAGTGAAACTTGCCCATGAGCGAGCATAAACCTAGCGGGACGGTGAAGGATAGATCCAAGATTGCGCTGAACAATGACTTTTTGCGCAATGCGGTGAAATTCACGACGGAACGATTGAAGAACGGCAAGCTGGCTGCGACTGCCGAACATGGCAATTGGGAAGAGTGGCGTGATCGCGGACGAGAAATTCGACTGCATACGATTGCTCACCTCGACTACTATCTTGGCAAATTTGTTGAAAATGCAAGGGCACAAGGGGTGCACGTTCATTTCGCTRCCGATGCGGCTGATGCGGTTAAGCTAACGATGCAGATTGCCAAGCACAAGAAGGCCAAAAGTGCCGTGAAGTCCAAGTCGATGGTTTCCGAGGAGCTGCACATCAACCGTGCGCTTGAGCAAATCGGCGTAGAAGCGATTGAGACAGACCTTGGGGAATATATCATTCAGCTAGCCGGCGAAACACCTTCGCATATCATTATCCCGGCGATTCACAAAAACCGGTACCAGATCGCGGATCTGCTGTCCGAAGACGCAGGGGAGAAGCTGGAACCTGATACGGGAATTCTGGCCGGATACGTGCGC
>NZ_JBFTQB010000364.1:0-13507 GCF_056398785.1 Paenibacillus sp. 01T422
GTACGGGATCACATCAGGCTCTCTTGAACTGAAGTTCGAGAACGTGCTGGCGCGCAAGCAGCGGATTGTTGATCAACTGCACCAAGGGCTGCAATTCCTCATGAAGAAAAATAAAATTACCGTGCATTACGGAAATGGACGTATTATCGGTCCTTCAATTTTCTCACCGCGCAGTGGAGCCGTATCTGTTGAGAAGGAAGACGGTGATATCGAAACCTTGCTTTCGAGCAATCTGGTGATCGCAACCGGCTCCAAACCCCGCAGCTTACCGGGACTTGAGATTGATGGTACACATATTATGACAAGTGAAGATGCGCTGCGGATGGAAGAGCTTCCGAAGTCGATCATCATCATTGGAGGCGGCGTGATTGGCGTTGAGTGGGCTTCCATGCTGCGCGATTTCGGTGTTGAGGTGACTGTGGTTGAGTATGAGAAACGGTTGGCAAGCCTGGAAGATGCCGATATATCCAAGGAATTAGAGCGCTTGTTCAAAAAGCGTGGCATCAACTTGGTGACTGGCGCAAAAGTGCTGGCTGACTCTGTGAAGATAGCTGAAGGTTCGGTCACTTTGCAAGCGGACAAGCAAGGCGAGATGATCGAGCTGCAAGCGGAAAAAGTGCTTGTCTCTGTCGGACGAGCAGCCAATGTTGAAGACGAACTCCATTTCCGAAGCGGCATTGGCTCAAGTGTTGAACGCAACACCTTGGGAAGTTGGACAAACGATTCATCCGCATCCTACTTTGTCCGAAGCTTTAGGCGAAGCTATGCTTGCTGTGGATGGAATTGCCATTAGCGGATAAAAAATTGTAATCATACGCGTTTGCGTTTATAATAAGCTTATAGAGTCAAGTCTTAGGACCAGGTAATAAAACAACCGTATGTAAAACTATTTTAAGGAGGCAACCTCCATGTCCATTGGTCAGCTTTATAAGCATAGAACATTAGGGTTATCTGACGAAGTCGTTATTCGTATGTATAGAGTCATGAGTCTTGCGGCTAAATATGATGAACGTGCCTTTATGCTTCAGCGTGCGGGCAAAATTCCTTTCCACGTTTCCGGGATGGGGCAATATGCAGGTCAAGTAGGGATGGCTTTCGCAATGGAAGCCAAGAAAGATTATTTCCTGCCTTATTATCGTGATTATGCGTTTGTTCTAGCGGTTGGTATGACCGTGAAGGATCTTATGCTTGCCGTATTCTGTAAAGCAGAGGACGTTAATAGCGGCGGCAGACAGATGGCGGGGCATTTTGGTGATCGGAAAAATCATATCGTAACAGCATCTTCTCCTGTAACGACACAAGTCCCTCATGCTGCAGGTATCGCGCTAGCCGCAAAAATGAAAAAGCAAGATTTGGTTACTTATGTATCTTTCGGTGAAGGCTCCAGCAACCAAGGGGATTTCCACGAGGGGTGCAACTTTGCTGGTGTACATAAACTGCCTGTTATTTTTGTCTGTGAAAATAATCAATATGCAATTTCGGTGCCACTCCACAAACAAGTAGCTGGCAAAATTTCTGATCGCGCGCTGGGCTATGGTTTCCCGGGTGTGCAAGTTGACGGCAGCGATGTTTTGGAAATGTACCGTGTTACGAAGGAAGCCAGAGATCGCGCAGCTCGCGGAGAAGGCCCGACCTTGATTGAAATGATGTCCTATCGTCTTATGCCTCACTCCACTTCCGATGATGATATGTTGTATCGGACGAAAGAGGAAGTTGAAGAAAATCGTCAAAAAGACGGTATCGTCAAGTTCAAGGAATATTTAATGGAGTGCGGTCTGTGGAGCGATGAGCAGGAACGTGAGCTTCTGGAAGAACTCAAGCAAGAAATTAACGAAGCTACGAAGTATGCGGATCAAGCACCATTTCCGAAACCGGAAGATACGCTTCGCCACGTTTACGCAGAAGGAGATGACCTCTAATTTATGGCAGTCATTACTTATTTGGAAGCTATCCGATCTGCGATGCAGGAGGAAATGCAAGGGGACGACAATGTTTTCGTCCTCGGTGAAGACGTTGGTAAAGGCGGTGTCTTGAACACCACCAAAGGGCTTCGCGATCTGTTTGGAGAAGATCGCGTATTGGATACGCCGCTAGCGGAATCCGCTATCGTCGGTGTAGCTATCGGTGCGGCCATGTACGGCATGAAGCCGATTGCCGAAATTCAGTTTGCCGATTTCATCTTCCCGGCAACAAATCAAATTCTAAGCGAAGCGGCGAAGATTCGCTATCGCTCAAATAATGATTGGTCTTGCCCGATTGTGATTCGTGCGCCTTACGGAGCGACCGGCGCAGGCGCCTTGTACCATTCCCAGTGTCCGGAATCCGTGTTCTTCGGCACGCCGGGTTTGAAAATCGTTGCGCCTTCTAATCCGTATGATGCGAAGGGATTGCTTAAGGCAGCGATCCGTGACGCGGATCCCGTGCTGTTCTTCGAGCACAAGAAGGCGTATCTTGCGCTATCTGCTGATGTGCCAGATGAGGACTACATCGTGCCGATCGGCAAAGCTGACGTGAAGCGTCAAGGCACGGACATTACAGTCATCGCCTATGGCATGGTAGTGAACTTTGCGCTGCAAGCGGCTGAAGAGCTTGCGAAGGAAGGTATTTCTTGCCACGTGCTAGACTTGCGAACGCTGCAGCCTTTGGACAAAGAGGCGATTCTTGAAGCGGTCAGAAAGACGGGCAAGGTACTAATCACACATGAAGATAACAAAACAGGCGGCGTTGGCGCCGAAGTGTCTGCGATCATCGCTGAAGAACTTCTATTTGAACTTGATGCACCGATCGCTCGACTTTGCGGTCCGGATGTACCTGCTGTGGGCAGCAATCCTCCCATGGAGAAGTTCTTCTTGCTCAATAGCGATAAGCTGAAGGATGCTATGCGCCAGCTTGCAATGTTCTAAATAATTCAATTTCTTTGGTCTGATTTCATGCCATTGATCATTTCCTGAACTTAGGAGGTACACCCATGAACCAAACGAACGGTCGACTAACAGAGGTAACGGTTCCGCATTTAGCGGAAAGCCTCGTTTCGGCTACAATCGGCAAATGGCTGAAAAAGCCAGGCGATTATATCGAACAATATGACGTACTCTGTGAACTTTTCACAGAGAAGGTGAATACAGAAATGCCTTCACCGATTGAAGGCACACTAGTGAAAATCATTGTCGGCGACGGTGAAACAGCAGCAGTTGGAGAGGCAATTTGTTTAATCGAGGAGTCAGCAGGAGATTCGGCTGGTTCACCAGCAGCAGTTGCAGAATTGGCTGGCAGCGCAGGTGTGTTTGTACCGGAAGATAGCGACCAAAGCATGCGCGGCCGTTTCTCACCGGCCGTTCACCGTCTTGCCCAAGAGAACAACGTAGATTTATCACGCGTGCCGGGGACGGGGCTTGGCGGTAGAATTACACGCAAGGATGTCGAGCAGTTCGTCGCTGGTGGCGGCTCCAAGTCAGCTCCTGCAGCTGCGATTGCGGCTGTGCATACGAATCAGCAAGCAGCACCAGCTGCAAGCAGTACGCCAGCACCACAAATAGAGGCGCAGCCTGCTAATCTGCCAGTACGCAGCTCCGGCATCCATCTGTCTGCGAATCCGCAAACACCGCTGATTGAAGCGGAAGGACACTCGCTGGACTCTCGTAATGAACATTTCATCGATGTTACGCCGATCCGTAATGCCATCGCTTCACGTATGAAGCAAAGTGTGACGGAAATTCCGCATGCATGGACGATGATTGAAGTGGACGTTACGAATCTCGTGGTTCTGAGGAATAAAGTAAAGGATGAGTTTATGCGCCGCGAGGGCATTAACTTGACGTATTTGGCATTCATGCTGAAAGCAGTTGTCAATGCGATTAAGGATTATCCGATCATTAACTCCGTATGGGCCGTAGATAAAATTATCGTGAAACGCGATATTAACATCTCTCTATCTGTAGGCACGGAAGACTCAGTTATGACGCCAGTGATCAAGAAGGCGGATCAGAAGAATATCGCGGGACTAGCGAGAGAAATTGATGAATTGACGAAGAAGACACGTGCTGGCAAGTTGTCATTGAATGATATGGTTGGCGGAACGTTCACGGTTAACAACACAGGCTCCTTCGGTTCGATTCTGTCCTACCCGATCATCAACTACCCGCAAGCAGCCATTGTGACCTTCGAATCGATTGTGAAGAAGCCTGTCGTTATTCAAGATATGATCGCAGTCCGCTCTATGGTTAACCTGTGTCTGTCGCTTGATCACCGCATTCTGGATGGTGTTATCTGCGGTAGGTTCCTACAGAGGGTCAAAGAAAATTTGGAAAGTTACAACGCAGATACAAAAATTTATTAAACTAGGAATCAAAAAATAATCCGGCAGTAAACAATATGCTCGATAACAGCATGGTGATGAGCATTACGTAAACCACGACTTTAAACCAACGTCTATTCTGCAACATGAAGAGTCACTCCTTTATCGTAAAAGCTTGTACCGTTTTATTGTAACCCATAGTGAGTATCGGAGGAAAGTACATGATTCAGCAAAACCGTTTAGTAGAAGAATTCATTTCGCTCGTACAAGTAGACAGCGAAACCCGTTTTGAGCAAGAAATTAGTGTCGTATTGAAAGAAAAATTCAGTCGTTTAGGCTTAACGGTCGTTGAAGATGATTCGATGGCCAAAAGTGGTCATGGATCAGGAAATTTGATCTGTACCCTGGAAGCGACGGACAGCAATGCTGCTATCCCGACGATTTTCTTTACATCGCACATGGATACCGTAGCTCCAGGCAATGGCATCAAGCCGCAAATTGGCGAAGATGGTTACATCCGCAGCGACGGAACTACGATCCTGGGCAGTGACGACAAAGCAGGCATCGCAGCTATGCTTGAAGGTATTCAAGTGCTGAAGGAGCAAAATGTTCCTCATGGCCGTGTTCAATTCGTGATTACAGCAGGTGAAGAAAGCGGTCTGAAAGGCGCTCGTGCCATGGATCGCAAAATGATGGAAGCAGAATTCGGCTTCGCGCTGGATTCCAATGGCAGCATCGGAGATATCGCCACTGCTGCGCCAGGTCGTGCGGAAATTGAAATTATTTTCCACGGGAAATCGGCACACGCAGGCGTTAATCCGGAAGATGGCATCAGTGCAATTCAAGTTGCGTCCAAGGCTGTTTCGCGCATGTCGCTTGGTCGGATCGACAACGAGACAACAGCGAATATCGGCAGTTTCGCTGGTGTAGGTCCACTGAACGTTGTATGCGATAAAGTGAAGATGGAAGCAGAAGCTCGCAGTATCGTGCAGCACCACGAAATTCATACAACCAAAGAACATATCGCGATTAGCGATCTGGTCAAAACGGCTGAATTGGTCGTTGCTCTTGTGAAGGAAGCTGCAAAAGTTTAAAGCGATAGAAACCGATTAGTCGTGCCAAAAGTTGGCGCGCTAGTCGGTTTTTTAGTTTCAGGGAGTTGGAGTAATTCGGCTCTTAATCACATATCCTTCCTGTAGCAGCTTATGGAAGGGGAGCGGGAACTGGATGATGAGACGAGAGGAAGGAAGGGTTAGCGCTGTTATTTTCGTTAGGGAAGGGCTGCAGGTCGTCAGTGTTATTATGCGGCGTAGTGGCAAGGAGGAGCGCGCTGTCCATTATATCGATAGCTCACCGCTGCTGATTCCCGGTGATGTGGTTGTACTGAATACAACAGCCGAGGAGCTTGGGTTAGGTTCGGGAGGTTATCACCTTGTTCTGCCTGCTGACACCACAAGGAACAATGATCTTCCTGCAGATGATCCAGCCGGCGGACATATTATGAAACTCAAATACACCCCGTTACAGCGGAGTGTGCTTGCTGTGGAGGAAGAGCGCAGCACGTTTCATTCTATTTTTCAGGGTGAGAAGAATTTGGAGGGTATGCCTGTCTTACTTGGGGAATTGCATAGTATGCTGCCTGTGGCGTTGTGTTGGCTTCGATACCGCGAGCAGCAATCGAACCAGGCTTTAGAAACGGCGAGGAACGTGTCCTACATCATGACGGACGGTGGGGCACTGCCACTTGCCTGGAGTCAGCATACAGCTCAGCTGGAGGCTATGGAGTGGCTTCAAAGCACGATAACGTATGGTCAAGCCTATGGTGGAAAGCTGGAGGCAGTTAACAAATTTAGCGCTTTGATTGCTGCTAAGCATGTTGCCAAAGCGGACGTTTGTCTGGTAACGATGGGTCCTGGGATTGTTGGTACAGCTACGCGGTACGGCTATTCCGGTATTGAAGTCGGTGAGCTCGCGAATGCCGTATACGCCTTAGGTGGCACTCCAATCGTCATTCCGCGTCTTTCTTTTGCAGACGAGAGATCACGGCATCGAGGGATTAGCCACCATACGCTAACTGCTTTGGAGCTTGCTGCGAGAAGTCCGGCTGTCGTCCCTTTGCCGATATTATCGGGGGAGGAACATACAATAATTGAAGCGCAATCAATAAAATTGGCTTCGCATCAAATAAGGATGATACCATCTGCGCTGACGGAGCAAATCGCGGAGTCCTTTCGCCCTTATCCGCTGCCAATTACCTCGATGGGAAGGGGATTATGGCAGGACCCTGCTTATTTCCAAGGTGTTTGCGCTGCTGTGGATTGTGCAATCCAGCTGTATAATCCATCAAAGTGATATTTGGTCCGCCTTGCTGTAGCATGAGCTGAAGCTGACGTTTGACTTCCCAGGCTTTTCCCACCAGACGAATTTGTCTTTCCGCTACATAGCTCTTCATATCGATCTTCCTCTTTTCCGGTTGAAATTTGATATAATGATCGATATGCAAAAGTAGGACAAGTTATTCCAATTTAGAAAATGATGAGGTGTTCAGATGACCGTGTATAAGAAATTCGAAGAAGTCACTGTTAAAACGGAGTCTATTTATAAAGGCAGAATCATTTCCCTTCAGGTAGACACAGTTACGCTGCCAAACGGGGAAACAGCTACGAGAGAAATCGTTAAGCATCCTGGAGCGGTAGCTGTCATTCCGTTAATTGAGGATAAAATGATTGTCGTGGAGCAGTATCGCAAACCCCTGGAGAAAAGCCAGGTTGAAATCCCTGCGGGCAAGCTGGATGCTGGCGAAGAACCTTTGAAAGCGGCTTTACGTGAGTTGGAGGAAGAAACGGGATACCGGTCTGACAACGTGAAGTTGGTTAGTTCCTTTTATACGTCCCCGGGATTTGCTGATGAAATTATCCATCTGTATCTCGCGGAAGATTTGGTCAAAGGAAACGCGAATCCAGATGAGGATGAATTTCTGGAGTGTGAGGCCATTACGTTGGAACAAGCTCAGGAGTATATGCGTGAAGGACGTATAAGCGATGCCAAAACGATTATGGCTGTCTATGCTTGGCAGTTATACAAGTTGACGGGCCAGATCTAGGATGAAGTCTTATTATGTAGACCTTCATATTCATATTGGACGAACTGAGAGCGGCCAAGCTGTGAAGATTAGCGCCGCGAATAACCTTACTTTTTTCAATATTGCCCACGAAGCAGCTGTCCGCAAAGGGATGGAGATCATCGGTATTATCGACTGTCATTCGCCATCTGTGCAAGATGACATTATGACTTATTTGGACCGTGGTGAGATGATTGAACTGGATGGCGGAGGTATCCGGTATAGGGATACAACCGTCATGTTGGGATGTGAGATTGAAGTCAGGGAACCTGGCATGGGGCCAGCGCATTTGTTAGCGTATATGCCCAATCTTGAGGTGATGCAGGGATTCACGAACTGGATGAAGGGGCACATGAAAAATGTGGAGCTTAGCTCGCAGCGTATTTATGTGCCAACCCGAGTATTGCAGGAAGAGGTGCTAGGGAGAGGGGGAATCCTGATTCCCGCGCTCATTGTGTTAAGGCACTACATCGCATAGAAGGGCGTGGCGTGGTCGCAAATTACGGCTTGAATCCCCGCTTGGGGAAATATCATCGAACCTATTGTTCCCTGTGTGAGGCGGTTCTGGATGACCAAGAGGGCGCAGTAGAGCGATGCGCAGACTGCGGCAGCAACAAAATAGTTCGAGGCGTTATGGATCGCATTATGGATTTGGCGGATCGAGAAGAGCCGTATCTACCTCCATACAGGCCGAGTTATCATTTTCAAATTCCGCTAGAATTTATTCCWGGGCTTGGTCCTAAGAAATTGAATCAACTGCTTCACCGTTTTGGAACGGAGATGAATGTGCTGCATCGCACGACGCAGGAAGAGTTGGCAAGTGAAGTCGGTGAAGAAATAGCCGCGTACCTTGCCCACGCGCGTGAAGGTACGCTTTTGCTTGAGGTTGGCGGAGGAGGAAGATATGGTAAAGTGAAAAATCGTTCATAGTTTCCAGTTCTCGCTCATAAGCTTGTCTTTGTAGAGGTTGTACACACGGGAGGAGCTGCGAGAGTGAATAGGAACCTAACGATGAAACAATATATGAAGGATAATTTGCCGCTGTTTATATTCGTCTCCGTGCTCTTTCTCATTGGTGTTGTGTTCGGCGCCGTGATGGTTAACGCGCTTTCCTTGGAACAAAAGCAGGAGATGACGCGCCATCTGGGAAGCTTCTTCCATGAAATTAATGATGGTGCCGAGTTTGACAGCAGGCAGTCTTTCGTTCAATCTTTTGGCATGCATATGAAATGGATTCTACTGATCTGGTTGTTTGGGTTGTCCGTGATTGGCCTTCCGCTCATCCTTGTCCTGGATTTCCTCAAGGGCGTGCTGATCGGCTTTACGGTAGGCTATCTGGTCGGTCAAATGTCTTGGAAAGGCATGTTGTTCGCGTTGGTTTCTGTAGCACCGCAAAATTTGATCGTCATTCCGGCGATTCTCTTCTGCAGTGTTGCAGCGATGTCTTTTTCCATTTATATGATTAAAAATCGATTTATGAGCCGTAATGGCAACATGTACCAACCCTTCATGCGTTTTACAACATTAACACTTCTAATGGGTTTTTTCCTGCTTGGAGCGGCACTTTGGGAGGGTTATGTAGCGCAAATGATGATGAAATGGGTCACGCCGATGCTGGTTCCGCTCTATGGATGACAGAAAACAACATGTTTCTGTTTGACTTTGTAAGTAAGCTCCCCCTATAATGAAAAGAGTGGCTAAAATTGGGCTTGGATGCCCACCTTTCTGAGGGGGAGGCATATGGAAGCAAGGATTGAGAAAATTAAGCAGCAGTTGCAATCCCATGGGTACAAGCTTACCCCTCAACGGGAAGCGACTGTGCGTGTACTTTTAGAAAATGAACAAGATCATCTCAGTGCCGAAGACGTGTTTATGCTTGTGAAGGATAAAGCTCCAGAAATCGGTCTGGCAACTGTGTACCGAACATTAGAGCTGCTGAGTGAGCTGCATGTCTTGGAGAAAATGAATTTTGGCGATGGGGTAGCTCGTTATGATTTGCGCGATGACAGCACACGTCACCATCACCATCACCTAATCTGCGTCCAATGTGGGACAGTAGATGAAATTATGGAAGACTGGCTCGGGCCTTTAGAAGAAAGGCTGGATATGAATTTTCATTTTCAGGTATTAGATCATCGACTTGATTTCCAAGGTATATGCTATCGCTGTAACGAACGAGGGAAACCGGACTCATTGGACAAATCCAAAAATAACAGCACGGAATAGAGCTGTTTATACAAAGAAAATGCCTGTAAGCACATGTTGTGCGTACAGGCATTTTTGCATCTTTCTCATATACTGGATATTAGATAATAGAATCTCCTTCCACATAATTGGACTGGAAGCATGGGTACATTATGACTAACGTTCATGAGAAAGAAGGTAGACGCGAGTGACTCATCAATCGATTGTGATCGGCGTCCCAAAGGAAATCAAAAATAATGAAAACCGCGTCGCATTAACCCCTGGAGGAGCAACGACGCTTATTATGGCAGGACATAAGGTGCTCGTTGAAGCAGGTGCCGGAGCGGGCAGCGGGTTTAGGGATGAGGATTATGCCAAGGAGGGCGCCGTTCTTATTGCGGATGCCGCTGAAGTATGGGCTGGCAGCGACATGATCATGAAAGTGAAAGAGCCGCTCCCCGCCGAGTACGGTTATTTTCGGGAGGGACAGCTGCTTTTCACTTATTTGCACTTGGCTGCAGCGGGGGACTTGGCGGACCAGTTGCTGAACAAGAAGGTGACAGGTGTTGCCTATGAAACCATTCAGCTTCCCAATGGATCACTTCCTTTGTTAACGCCAATGAGTGAAGTTGCTGGACGGATGTCAGTCCAGATCGGCGCTCACTTTCTGGAGAAGTTTTATGGCGGGCGCGGGATTCTTCTAGGTGGTGTGCCAGGCGTGCCGTCAGCTAATGTAGTCATTCTCGGCGGCGGGATCGTTGGAACAAATGCAGCTAAGATGGCGCTTGGTCTGGGGGCTAATGTCGCTATAATTGAACGGAGCGCGGAGCGGATGCGTGCCTTGGATGATATTTTCGGAGCACAGCTCAATACCTTAATGTCGAATCCGTTTAATATAGCAAGCGCCGTTGCCAAAGCAGATCTCTTGATCGGGGCTGTACTTATTCCGGGGGCAAGAGCGCCAAGATTAGTGACAGAGGCGATGGTCAAAACGATGAAGCCAGGCGCAGTTATTGTGGATGTCGCCGTAGATCAAGGAGGCTCAATCGAAACGATCGACCGGGTGACCACACACAGCAGCCCTACCTACGAGACACACGGCGTCGTGCACTATGCGGTAGCGAATATGCCAGGTGCAGTTCCGCGGACTTCGACGCTTGCTTTAACGAACGTAACGCTGCCCTATGCTTTGGAGCTTGCCAACAAAGGATTAACAGAAGCGATCACAGCCAATTACGCTCTGCAACTAGGGGTTAATACGTACAAAGGCAGTGTAACCCACCCAGCTGTTGCTGAGGCGCTTGGAAAGCCTTATGTGAAGTTGTCTGATCTGTCATAATCAGCGCCTGAGCCTCATATCCTGTCCTAAAGAAAGGGACAGAAATGGGGACCTGGCTTATGATTTTTTCCTATCGAAAATTACTTGTTCGTATGCGCTTTATACTGCTTTTCATGACGTTGACGGTTGTTTTGTATCAAGTAATGGTCGTGCTCTCCAGCTGGATAGAGCCTGTGAATCGCTATCGCACGCCAGCAGGCAATTCAGTCAAGGTATTCGGACAGCATGAGCATAATGCGCTTCCGGAGTCAGGCAGAATGAGCGACAGGCTGCGTTTATTTTATTGGTATGGTGAATAAAAGAGGAGTTCCTAGGTCCATCGTTGAATGCTATCAGTTAGAAATATGGCATGTTAACGAAGGAGCTACATAACATGATGATGGTTGATTTGCAATCCTTCATCCGATTTTTGTCTGTAGAACGCGGATTATCCAAGAATACGCTGGAGTCTTACGAAAGAGACCTGCAGCAATTTGTTGACTATTTACACCAACAGGGGATCACAGCTTGGAGAGAAACAAGTAAAAGCAATATTGCTGGTTTCTTGTCCCAGTTGAAATTGCTAGGCAGAGCTGCGGCAACCTTGTCTCGGAATCTTGTTTCAATACGTGCTTTCTATCAGTATCTGCTGAGAGAGCGTTTGGTGGATGCAGACCCATCCCTTTTCATTGAAGCGCCTAAATTGGAAAAGAAGCTGCCTAAGGTACTTTCCGTCGAAGATGTTGGGAAATTGCTGGATGCGCCTCATCTAGAGCTTGTAAGCGGCGTGCGCGACAAAGCGATGCTTGAACTGCTGTATGCAACGGGAATTCGCGTCTCAGAACTTATCTCGATGAACGTTGATGATGTTCATTTGCAGCTTGGCTTCATTCGCTGTATGGGGAAAGGAAATAAAGAACGCAATATCCCGCTTAGTTCAATTGCTATCCGCTGCTTAACCGCCTATATACATAAAGACCGTAAGAAAATGTTGAAGAAGTCGGCGGATGAAGAAGCATTATTTATTGGTCACTTAGGGACTCGGATGACGAGACAGGGCTTTTGGAAAATTATGAAAAGGTATGCAAGTGAGATGAATATTGAGAGTGATATCACGCCTCATGCCTTGCGGCATTCTTTCGCTGCCCACTTGATTGAGAATGGCGCAGATTTAAGATCCGTCCAAGAGATGCTCGGGCATTCCGATATTTCGTCGACACAGCTGTATGTTCAAGTCACCAAGCTCAAAATGAAGGATGTTTACAATCGCACTCATCCGAGAGCGAATATGTAAGAGAGGACAGCGGCGGTTTCCTAGAGGAAAAGCTGCTGTTTTGCATTCATAGAGTGGAAATGCGATAATCAAGGGTGGATAACATTGTGAACAATTTGGAGGGACAAGAGTGCGCTTTGAACGAATAGGTTTAATCGTATTGGATAGCGTAGGCATCGGCGAATTACCGGATGCCAAAGTGTTTGGCGACACAGGCAGCCACACGCTTGGTCATATTGCTGAGAGAGTGAGCGGATTCTCGCTTCCTAATTTACAGCGTATGGGACTAGGCAGCATTGCTGAGATCCAAGGCATCCCGGCAGCTGAAGGGCCAGAAGCTTATTATGGCAAAATGGCCGAGGTATCGGTTGGAAAAGACACGATGACAGGGCACTGGGAATTGATGGGGCTTCGTATTTCTACGCCGTTTAACGTATATCCGGAGGGATTTCCGGAAGCATTGATTTCGCAGTTTGAGCAGGAAACAGGACGCAAGGTTATCGGCAATAAACCGGCCTCTGGGACAGAGATTCTCGATGAGCTTGGTGAAGAGCAGATGAAAACGGGGGCTTGGATCGTTTATACTTCAGCCGATAGCGTATTTCAATTGGCAGCTCACGAAGATGTGATTCCACTGGAAGAGCTGTATCGCGCTTGTGAAATTGCGAGACGTTTGACGCAAGGCGAATTTGCAGTAGGCCGAGTCATTGCGAGACCTTATGTAGGCGAGCCTGGTGCTTTCAAGCGTACGCCGAATCGGCATGATTATGCGGTGAAGCCGCCGGAGCCTACCGTGATGAATCACCTGAAGGACGCGGGTTATGATGTGATCGCCATCGGTAAGATCAATGATATTTTTGACGGCGAGGGTGTCACCAAAACCACGTCCACCAAAAGTAATTTAGATGGCATTCAGAAAACCATTGAAGTGCTTGGCGAGCCGTTCAAAGGGTTGGCTTTTACAAACCTTGTTGATTTTGACTCATTGTATGGACATCGTCGTGACCCTGAAGGCTATGGCCGAGCGCTGGAGGAATTCGACAGCTACGTGCCGCAGCTGAAAGCAACGCTAGGGCCCAAAGACCTGTTGATCCTGACAGCAGACCACGGCAATGATCCTGTGCATCCGGGTACAGATCATACGCGCGAGTATGTGCCTATTTTGTTGTACAGCCCGAGTTTTGAGGTGCCTGTTTCCCTGGGAATTCGCGGAACATTTGCTGATCTTGGTGCGACAATTGCCGATAATTTCGGCGTAAAGGCGACAGATCAGGGCGAGAGTTTCCTGCATCTTCTCAAATAAAGCCACTGCTGAAC
>NZ_JBFTQB010000365.1:0-9270 GCF_056398785.1 Paenibacillus sp. 01T422
TGCTTCTTCTAACCGGTGAACACGCCATGGAAAACGCTTTTACCAAAGTGGAATGGACCACAATTTTCTTTTTCGTTGGGCTCTTCGTGCTTGTCTCAGGTCTTGTAGAGACCGGCGTCATCTCGAAACTAGCCGCGCAGGCTATTGAGTTGACAGGAGGTAATCCAATCGCGACATCGATGTTAATTTTATGGCTCAGTGCGATTGCTTCCGCTTTTCTAGACAATATCCCATTTGTTGCGACGATGATTCCAATGATTCAAGAAATGGGTAATATGGGTGTAGACAACTTGGAACCACTATGGTGGAGTCTAGCGCTAGGTGCATGCTTGGGTGGTAATGGCACATTAATTGGGGCAAGCGCCAACTTAATCGTAGCAGGACTGTCAGCCAAGGAAGGCCATCCGATTAAATTTGTTACTTTTATGAAATTCGGCTTCCCTCTCATGTTGTTTTCCGTCTTACTAGCCAGTATTTACATTTATATTCGATACTTAATTTAGCGCAGGAGGCGCACTTTTTGAAATAAACCTATGACTGGAATAAGAATACCGATTTTGCAAAGAAAATTTCATTATTATTCATAAATCTGCCCATAATATGATTATCTACAGATTTACTTTTACATTTATACCTACAGACTATGGGGCGAARAGAAAATGAATTCTTTAGAAGAGGATTATCAGAAAATAAGCGAATTAAAAAATCAACTAATAGAATTAAAAATTAAGTTTTGGATTCAGTACGATGTATTTACACTTCACTGGTGGATTCTTTCAGCCGCTTCCATCCTTCCATGGCTCGTTTGGTGGAAGCTTGCTGAGAGGAGCAAATTTAATATCCTCATCTCATGCGGCCTTTTATGGATGATAATTTCAACAATATTGGACGAGATAGGGCTTTCACTCGGTCTATGGGAGTATCCTCAAGAACTCTTCTCATTCATCCCTCCTCTTTTTCCAGCGGATATGTCTATACTTCCTGTTACATACATGCTCATTTATCAATATTTTCCGAGAGGACGCTCTTTATTTGTGATGACTTCGATTACTGCAATTACTATTGCATTCATCATAGAACCAATTTTTATCCAGTTTAACTTGTATAGGCCAAGTGGCAACTGGAAGCATGTTTACACAATGATTGTAATTATTAGTTTAAGCTACTTCATTAAATGGGCAGCATATAAATTACAGAAACAAGTTACAGAGCCTGCTCTTTAGATCAGGCTTTTCATCATCTTTAAAGACATTAAGAAAACTTTAAGACATCACAAAATTTTCCCTTCAATAATACATATCCACTTATAATAACTAAGAAGAATTAAAAAAAGTATGGGATCAACCATTGCTGAGTAACCCAAGTTCCACCACCCATAGTGAAAATACCCCCAAGGGGCTGGTAATAGAGCAATTAACTCATAAATTAAGATGCCTACCGTCCAAATAAAAAAACAAAAAACTTTTTTGCCAATTCTCCCTCTTAAAGGGTAATGATTAATAAACATCATATTTACAGGTGGCACAAGTACCGTTCTTGCTAAAACCCCTTGCCAATCTATTTCATCTTTTGAAAAATACCAATAAGCTTCAAATTTAAATTCAATGAGCAGATCAAACAATAGCTGAAAGGCCATCGTAAAGGTCCAGATATGCAGGATCTTATTGATGCTCAGGACGTTATTTGTTTTCAATGCCGTTATATTAAATAAGACAATTGAACATATAAGCAATATCATATGTAGAACCCTTCACTCAATTGTTGAAGTTCATAAATGCTCCACTGGAGTTTTCTTTATATCATGCCAATAAGGATTTCATTTATACATAAATTTTGGATGATACGCGCCTTCGATTATTAATGAGATGACCTATGTCCCCAATGAGTAAAACCAGTATGAGCACTGGCGTGCGTACGCTGGTTCAACTTATTGTTTGCATACACAGCCGCTCCAATCATTCCTGCTCGACCACCTAATTTTGCTTGAATGATTTTACACGTTTGAGAAGAAAGCTTTAAGGCATGGTTTCCAATAGTTTCGCGAACTGAATTTAGTAGGCGATCACCAGCTTCCGACATTCCTCCACCAACAATGATTACTTCTGGATTTAGCAAGTTGATAACATTAGAAAGTCCAAATCCAAGCATTTCTCCTGTTTCATGCATTACCTCAATTGCTAAGGAATCTCCAAGGTCGTATGCATCTGAAATCATGCGTGCTGTTATTTCAGTTCGATTGTCTCCTACCCATTGCTGGACTACACTATCTTTACCTTCCTCCATTTTTTCTGTGAATGTTCTAACCATTCCAATCGCTGAAACGTATCTTCCTAGACAACCTGAACTTCCACATCGACAAGGTCGACCTTGCCTAAACATATTCATATGCCCGATTTCTCCTGCACTTGCAGTTGTACCGTAAAGTATCTTTCCATCATTCACAATACCTGAACCTAAACCTGTACCTAATGTAATCAACACCAAATTTTTGTAACCTATCCCTGCACCAAAGATCCATTCTCCATATAAATTTACTCGCACGTCATTGTCAATAAATACAGGAAAGTCAAACTCGGCTTTCATCTGGTTCACCACATGAATGTTCTCCCAATCTGGAAAGTTTGGTGAAAATATAGATAAACCTTCCTCTGGATCAAGCAGACCTGGAATTCCCATACCCATGCATTTAATCAAAGCCCGATTGATTCCCTTCTGTGAGATCATCTCTAGAATAATACTTTTAATTCTATTCAACACATGCAATGGTCCTACTGATGCTTCAGTCTGGTCACTTCTTTCGTGTATTAATTGAAACTCTGAATTAAATATTGAAGATTTAATATTAGTTCCACCAAGGTCTATTCCAATAATGTACTCGCTCATCGTTAGCCTACCTTTCATAATTTTATAATTCGGGTGTCATTCCAGTCAAAAACACGTCCCCCATAGCCTTAATATTCAGGTTAGCACCATTTTCCTGTTTATGTAAATAATAAATAGAAGCTTAACTCCCCACGCAACTTAAAAAGCCCGCAAACTCTTCTGCGGGGCTTATCGTCATTCCTTTATCGACTAAAGTTACGTACCCGAACTGCACTAATATAATCTACCCTCCGATACTTTTAACAAAAAGAAGAGCCGCTATGCGGCCCCTCATCTATGAAATGCCTGCCGTCCATCCGGCGTGCAAACATCCTTATCAAGGTGAAAATTAACGTTCAACCCGTACTATCAAATTATGATTTGATTTGAACAATCATTTCAATTTCAACAGGAGTGTTAAAAGGTAAATCCGACGTACCAATGGCTGATCTAGCGTGCTTACCCTGTTCACCAAATATCAATTCCAACAGTTCCGAAGCCCCATTAATAACATACGGCTGGTCCGCAAATCCAGAGGCACTATTAACGAACGCCAATAATTTTACTACTTTCTCGATTCGATCCAAGTCACCCAAATGGGCCTGCAATACACCCAAGAGGTTTATCATCGTTTGCCGGGCTGCTTGTTGTCCCTGTTCGATCGTCAGATCCTTGCCTAATTTACCTTCAAAAATAAGTTTTCCATTATCACGGCAATCATTACCTGAGGTATTTAATAGCATTGTTGGAACGTGCCGGATGTACGCGATTCGTYAACAGTACGGCGAATAAATCTGCTTCCGGATCCATCCATATACTGGTACCTGTAAAGCCGGTATGCCCATAGGAGGACATGGAGAACAAATCACCCGCAGGAGAATCATGACTGTCCTTAGCTTGCCATCCAAGCCCTCTAGCCAATTTCAAGGATGACGTCTGATTGCTTGTCATCAGTCGAACCGTCTCCGCCTGTAAGAAACGGCCTTTTGCAGTTTCTCCTAACCGGAGCATTGTTTGGCAAAGCCGACTCATATCCTGGACTGTGCTGAACAACCCGGCATGACCTGCAATTCCTCCCAACACGACCGCATTCTCGTCATGAACTTCACCAATCACCATCTTATGACGCCATTTGCAATATTCGGTTGCAGTAATACGATGGTGCAAGTTCCTTCCTGGTATAAACAGGGTTTCGCTTAATCCGATCGGCTCCAATACCATCTGCTTCAGTACGGCATCCAATCGGCTACTGGAAATCGCTTCTATAATTTCACCTAAGATCATATAACCTTGCGAGGAATATTCAACATCCGTGCCAGGCGCATAGCGCATCGGAAGATTTCTCACAGCAGCCAACATCTCCTGTCTCGTGGCCGATGTTTGATATAAGGGCTGCTGTCCAGGTATCCCACTTGTATGTGTGAGCAGCTGACGGAGCGTTAGGTTGGCTTTATCTGTGTCTTTGTAGACAGGCAAAAAATGAGCAATCACATCATCCAAAGAACATTCACCCTGCTCCAGCATCACCATTAATGGCAGTACAGCGATTGGTTTGGTCACGGAAGCCAAATCCCATATACTATCTGGTTGTACCGCTGGTCCATCCCAAAAAAGCGTTCCGACCACGCCCTGCTCTGTCAGGCTGGTTGAACTTCCAAAGGCATAAGCTGCACCTGAGAATGCTTCCTCATCACGAGCCTGTTGCAATAACTGAGTTATTCTGCTCATTCAATCACCTCCCTATAAATTGCCGGGCAATGCGTTCATAAATTTGTACCGCTTGTTCCACTTGAGCAATCTCGACAAATTCATCCGGCGCATGTGCCTGATCCAAACTGCCGGGCCCCAGTATGATCGTTGGAATGCCGGCAATTGTGACTAGCTTGCTCATATCGCAGCCCGCCCTGAATCCATGAGGTGTTTGTGGTTTCCCCACCACATAATCAACCGCTTCTAGAGCGGTACCGACGATCCTCTCCGATGCCAATGTCTCGGAAGGAATGGTTGCCACCACAACTTCAATAGTGTCCAGCGCAAGCTCAGGTAGCGATATTTTCAACGTATTCAGGATATCTTCTAGCTCGCTATCCGCATCCGCATGTGTTTCACCAGGGATCAACCGACGGTCAATGATGATTTCTGAATAATTAGGAATCGTATTTTGGCGAGTTCCACCCTGTATCATCGTGACTACCGCACTTGCTGGTCCAAGCAGCGCATGGGGAGTAAGCGATAACTTGGTATTCAGTCTCTCATACTCCATAATAAATGTTGATGAATGGATGATCGCATTGATGCCAAGTTCCGGCTTTCCTGAATGTGCAGCACGTCCACGGAAACACAGCTTCCGCATATAGGTGCCTTTATGCGCAATTGCAACTTCCAACCCGGTAGGCTCGCCTACAACCGCACCATCTGCTTGAATTCCTTGTTGAACCAAGTGGAGCGAACCCAGACCACCCGATTCTTCCCCCATCACTGCGGTAAGAACTAATTTGCCGTTCAAGTTTCTCGGATCGTTTGCGATGTTTTCCATAGCAGCCATCATACTAACCAGACTTCCTTTGGCATCACTAGCCCCCACGCCATAGAGTTTGCCCTCATCCAGACTTAACCTCGGCTCAAAAGGCGGACTTGACCACACTTGTCCCTTGGGAGAATTGACATCCATATGGGTATTGAAAACGAGACATGGACCAGGACCGTAATCTAGCGTAATGATCACATTGTCCTTTCCCGGTTCGACTGTCTGCCTTACGACTTGTGCACCGAAGCTCCTCGCCCAATCCTCCAACCAATTAGCTACCTCAGCCACTTCGCCAGGAGGATTTGGAGTGGGATGCGCTATACATGTCATTAATGCTTTAATTACAGGGCTTGGTTGCTGCACAATATCATCTCCAACCTTGAGCTCTACTTCCATAATTCGGTCAAAAGCTTGCTTAAATCATCAAAGTTCGCGTTCAATCTTAATTCCGATTCGGCTGTTGCCTGTTGAATGACTGATGGCTGCTTTAAGCCGCTTCCGGTAATGGCACATACGACACAATCATCCGGTTGAACAAGGCCATTGGAGACAGCCCGCTTCAACGCCGCAAGCGAGGCGGCAGAGGCAGGTTCGGCACAAATCCCTTCGTTGCCCAGCCATTGTACCGCTTCGATAATCTCCTCATTTGTCACAGCCTCCGCGAACCCGCCTGAATCATAAACCGCATTCAACACCCGGCGCCCTCCTTGAATCGGAGCGTCGGCCGCAATACTTTGTGCAATCGTTTGGGTAGGATCACCATGTTTCTCGGCATGTCTTGCTCCTTGCTTGAACGCTTGGACAATCGGCCCCGTAGCACTCGGCTGCACAGCAACCATCTTGGGGAGTGAATCGATCCATCCCAGCTGCTTCAACTCACTAAAGCCTTTCCAAGCTCCCCAAATACCTCCACCTGTACCAACGGGGTGAATCATCACGTCCGGAGCCTTCCAGCCCAATGCCTGACTGATTTCGTAAGCATAACTCTTCATCGCTTCGTGACGGGTCGGATTAATAAAGTTCACAAACTGATATAAACCCAAATCCTTCACGGCTTGCTCAAGCATAGCTGAAATATCTTCCATACTTTCAAAATGCAAAGTAGCCGTATGAGCACCATACAAACCGATTATCGCCTTCTTGATCGGGTTGGCCAAATATTCAACCAGAACAGTTGCATCTAGTCCCGCCCGACTTGCGTACGCAGCAAAAGACGCTCCTGCATTACCGGAGCTGTAAGTAAGACCCCGTGATATTCCCAATTCCTTCGCAAAACTAACTGCCAAGCTAAATCCACGATCCTTAAAGCTACCTGTAGGCATCAATGCATCATTTTTAAAATACAGCTTGGACAGTCCGAGCTTCCTTCCAGCGTATACAGATGGTAGCAGCGGTGTGCCGCCCTCACCCATGGATACAACATTAGCACCATTCTGCAGGGGGTAAAATTCATGCCAACGCCACATCGAGGGCTCGCGAGAATCAAATTGCTTCGGCTGCAGTTCACGCTTCAATCGGTCCAAATCATACTGAATTTCCAGTAACCCGCCGCAGCTTGGGCATGTATTTAAAGGTTGCAGCAATTCAAATATCTCCGTGCAATTATCACAGGTATAATGGGTTGCATAAGACCAAGTCATCTGCTTTCTTCCTCCTTAAAGCTGTCTATCAGAAATCGCTGCCTAACTTTTTTAACGCCCTTTGGCTTTCGGATTCAGTTTATCTCTCCAAATATCACCCAAGATATTAATGGATAACACAATTAACATAATGGACACGCCTGGGAATACAGAAATCCACCACGCTGATTCCATATACAGTTGCCCTTGGTTCAGCATGTTCCCCCAGCTGGGTACACTGACAGGAACGCCAAGTCCAAGGAAGCTAAGTGAAGATTCCGCAATAATAGCAGACGCCACTTGGAACGTAGCAATGGTAATAACCGGCGAAAAAATATTCGGAAGTATATGCCGAAAGAGCAAGCGAAAGTCACTAACCCCAATGGTTTGCGCTGCGACGACGAAATCACTGGATCGTATGCTCAAAACCTCTGAACGAATGACCCTTGCGTAAGGCACCCAGCCCGTAATGCCAAGAACAATAATCAAATTATTCAAGCCGCCACCTATGACAGCTACGATAGCAAGCGCCAATAAAATCGTAGGAAAAGCCAATTGGATGTCTGCAATCCTCATCATGACGTGGTCTAGTGCGTTGTAAAATCCAGATAACAAGCCTATGATCGTTCCCAGCACACCTGATATTACGACCGCTGCCACACCTACAAGAATAGAAACTTGACTGCCATAAATAATTCGGCTTAATAAGTCCCGTCCCATATTATCAGTGCCTAGCCAATAGCCATCTTCGGACCCGCTGAGCCAAAACGGCGGTTTAAACCGCATTAATAAGTCCTGTACATTCGGGTCATGCGGCGACAATTTCGTAGCAGCCACCGCCATAATGAGGAAACCTCCAAGCACGCACATCGATAACCAATTAAACAGACTGCCATATTTCCCGTTCACTATTCGTTTTAACGTAGGTATCCCCCCTATTTATATTGGATACGAGGATCAACAAGTGAATAACAGATATCAACAATCAAATTAACCAATACAAAGATAGCAGCCAAAATAATGATTGCTCCCTGAACCAGAGGATAATCGCGATTATAAATTGATTGTACTAACAGTTGTCCGACACCTGGCCAAGCAAACACTGTCTCTGTTACCACGGATCCTCCCAATAATGCTCCAATCTCCAGGCCGACAATCGTAATGATCGGTAGCAGACAATTGCGTAAAGCATGCTTCGAAATGACAACCACTGCAACCAACCCTTTGGCTCTGGCTGTACGAATATAATCGGAATCGAGAGCCTCAATTAACGATGCCCTTAATAATCTGGCAACTAGCGCCAGTAGATGAATTCCAAGTGCAAAGGCAGGCAGCACGATGTGACTGATCCCGCCAATACCTCCAGTCGGGAATATTCGCCAATGCACGGAGAACAGTAAGACCAGCAGAATCCCTACCCAGAATACAGGCATGGATTGACCAAATACAATTAATGACATAATACCTTTTTCAGTCACGGTACCCCGTTTAATTGCCGAGATAATGCCGGCAGGAATAGCAACGACAAGAGAGAATAGCAAGGCTGCTCCGGCGAGTTGAATTGTCGCCGGCATCCTTTCTATAATAAGTTGTAACGTATGCTCACCATAGCGCAGCGAAACTCCAAAATTTAAATGCAGCAGGTTCAACAGATAAATGCCATACTGTTCAATGACTGGTTTATCCATGCCTAGAGAATGCCGAAGTGCTTGCGCCTGTTCAACCGTAGCATCAGGAGTTAGCATGATGCCTACCGGATCCCCGGTTAGCCTTGTAATAAGAAATACGACCGTCGCTACCCCGAATAATACAAATATGGCGTAGAAGCAGCGACGCAGTATATAAGATAGCAATAGATATCACCTCCGCAGCAGACAAATCATTTAATGGATGCTTTGTACATGGACAAGATGCCGACCGGATTCGGTTTCCATTCGATATTGTTGCGGATACCGTAAAGGCCATTGATTTGATATAAGTAGATGAATGGCGCATCTTCTTTCAAAATTGTTTGCAACTTCGTGAAAGCCTCTTGTCGCTTTTGAGGATCGATGGTTTGTTCTTCTTCATCGACCAGCTTATCAATCTCAGCGTTAGAATATCTGTTGTAGCGTCTATCACTCTTGAGATACGATTGGAAATTACTCATCGCGTCCATGGTCCAGCCTGTATTACCAATAAAATACATAGGTGAAGTCTTTTTAGCTACCAAATTGGCCGTCAAGGTTTTGCTGTCCATCAAGTTAAGCTGCACCTTAACCC
>NZ_JBFTQB010000366.1:0-7870 GCF_056398785.1 Paenibacillus sp. 01T422
CTGTCTAAGAGACTGTCTACGATCTGACGAGGGAGCAGCCGGCCTGTCGGATTATTGGGATGACCAAGGAAAAAGAGATCCACTATCGATAATGCGGCTTCCACATCCTGCTGCTGCAACTCAAAGCGATGAGATGATTTCAGCGGGATATTATAAATCCTGCCTCCTGTTTTGTGGATCGCTTCTTCATATTCACTAAAAGACGGTCTCGCCAGCCCCGTCACTGAAGGCTTCAATACTCTCGCTGTCAAATCAATCAGCTCAGCCGCCCCGTTGCCGACCAGGATGCTCTCCACCCCGATATCATATTTCTGTGCCAGCTTATTACGCAATTCACGAACAGCAGGATCTGGATACTTAACGATATCTGACCATGCGTCCATCAATAATTGTTTCACAGCGGGAGGTGGACCCAATGGATTCATATTTGAGCTAAAATCGAGAAACTGGTCTCTAGGCCGGCCAAACGTTTCTTCAGCTGTCCAGAGATCACCTCCGTGTCCGTAGCGTTCTAACATGAAAGACACTCCTTTCTTTAGGGCGTTACACAAATAATGACTCCAAGCAGGAGAATCGCTTCAAGCAGCTCGTTCAAAGCACCATAGGTATCTCCGGTTAGCCCCCCCAATTTACGGCTTATATAGGTCGCAATTAACCATCCTGCCACAAATGTAGCGCAGGCAAAGTAGATAGGGACAGGCCATATCGCGGTGTCGAGAGCTGCATCATTAAATTGAATGAAAAGAGTAGTTGTAAGAAGGGCTACTATTAACGAAACGATCACATGCCACTTCGTTATCCCTTGAAAAAACCTGCCCAAACCCGATTCTTTCCGGGCGTAAGACCATCCCTGAATGGCCACCGTCATAAACCACCGGCTCCAAATAGGAACAATCGCCAGCAGCAAGTATCCGATACGATCGGTGGCTCCATCCCACCGATTGGACTCCAGCAGCGTGTAGAGAAGCGCGAACTTGAGAAGCAGATGAAGGACGGCAACAATGACACCCATGGCTCCAACACGGCTGTCCTTCATGATTTCGAGCATTTGCTCGCGTGGCCTGTGGCTGAGAATCCCGTCCGCTGTATCCATAAGCCCATCCAGATGCAGCCCGCCTGTCAGGACGACCCAAAGTCCCAGAAGCAGCACGGCTGCTGGGAGTGGGGGCAGGAACAGGCCGAGACCTTCGCCTGCGAGAAGCAGCAGTAGACCTATCACGCCGCCGGCTAGCGGATAGAAGATCACGCTGCGCCGAAAAACAAGGTCTGTATAGGTAATTTGCACGGGAATCGGCAAACGCGTTAGAAATTGAAAGGCTGCGATACAAGCACGCAGCCAATCTAGAACAATACGAGCAGTATGCACAGCAATCCTCCCATCACTACAAAGCTAACGCCGTAGAGCATTCTAACGGCGTAGACGATATCTTGCTGCGTCCGCGGACGCAGCGGCCAACCCAGGCGGGCGCGCTCGCTGGRGACGCCGCCGTAGATGTTCAGCCCGCCAAGCTCAATTCCGAGTGCCCCGGCGACCGCCGACTCCGGAATTCCGCTATTCGGGCTGGGGTGCAAGTGCGCGAAGCGGCGTATCGCCGCCGCAGCGCGCTTCGCCGAGAGGCCCGGCTGCAGCAGGGCAACGAGGATCAGCAAGAGGCCGGTCAGCCGCGCCGGGATCCAGTTCATGGCGTCGTCCCAGCGGGCCGACGCCCAGCCGAAATGACGGTAACGGTCATTTCGGTAGCCGACCATCGAATCCAGCGTATTCGATGCCCGGTACAGCATAGCCAGCGGCGCTCCGCCGAGCAGCGCATAAAAGAGCGGCGAGATCACCGCGTCGACGATGTTTTCCGCCACGGTTTCTACAACCGCGCGCGTTAGCTCCTCTTCATCGAGCGATTCCGTATCGCGGCCGACAATGTAGCCCGTATACTTGCGAGCGTCGGCAAGTTCGCCTTTGCGCAGCGGATTGTATACGAGATAAGCGGCATCCTTTAGCCCTTTGATCGCAATCGTCGTTGATATCAACCACGTACAGACGGCATAACCTAGCCATTCGTGAATCGAGCGAGCGGCTAGAATAAGAACGAAAACACTCCCGGTGCTGACTATCAAAGTAGTAGTTGTAAGCAGGACTCCGTTAAACTTTTCATGCAAAGACGAATAGCTTTTTTTGCGCAGCAAATCTTCCATGCTCTTAAGGCTAGTTGCTTCCGTCCAGCCGGTAAGCCAATCTTTTTAGTTCTACGGGTATCCCGACCGTTACTAGAAATACCTGCTCACATACCTCAGCTAACCGCTGATTCATTCTTCCAGCCAAGTCACGGAAGCTGCGGCCAAGCGGGTATTCCGGCACAATGCCGTCCCCTACCTCATTCGTAACCAAGATGAGCTGTCCACGGTAATCCGATACAGCACTCACCAGCCTGTCAACTTGCTTCATCACCAAGGTTGAAGCTTCCTGCTCACCCTCATATTGTAGCAGCCAGTTGCTTAGCCAGAGTGTCAAACAATCGACCAAGACTACCGCCTCCTCGCCGCTCTCGTCCAGCTGCTTCAAGAGCTCACACAGCCGAAACGGCTCCTCATGGGTATCCCAAGGATACCCCGAGCTGATCCTCATCTGCTGGTGCAGACGAACCCGCTCCCTCATTTCCTCATCGTAGATGTGGGAGGTCGCGATATAGACCCCGCGCTCGCTGCCGTGCATCACGAGCTTCTCAGCGAAAGAGCTCTTGCCGCTGCGCGCGCCGCCCGTTACTAGAACCGCCATGGCGCCTTCGCCTCCTTCTTATGCTGTCTACTCCCGCGACACGCCTGCGCTATCGAATGTCGCCATCTCTCTCATGATCTTGCCCGCGGCTTCGATCAAGTTAAAGGCAAGCACTGCGCCTGTTCCTTCGCCTAGGCGCATATCCATCTGCAGCATCGCAGAGAGGCCCACTGCCTCGAGCATCTTCGCGTGCCCCTGCTCCTGAGATAAGTGCGAGGCGAGCATGTAAGACGCGCTTAGCGGGGCTAATCGGCTCGCCACGAGCGCTGCCGCCGACGAGATGTAGCCGTCGACGACAACCGGACAACGATTCTTCGCTGCGCCAAGAATCACGCCAACCAGTCCGGCGATCTCCAATCCGCCGACTTTGCTTAACACCTCAAGCGCGAAGTCGCCGCTTGTGTCAATGGCGTTGTCCTTAGCCGGGCGAAGCCCGTTCACGTGGAGCGCCTTGTTGACAACCGACCGCTTATGCAGCCATTTCGCATCGTCAATCCCCGTTCCGCGGCCAACGGATATTTCAGCATCTACGCCTGCCAGTGCGCATAGAATCGCTGCGCTAGCCGTTGTATTGCCGATCCCCATTTCGCCGGTCGCGAAAAGACGATAACCCTTCTGCGCCAGGTCATCCACTAACCAGGCACCTGCTTCAATCGCCTGCACTGTTTCATCCAATGTAAGTGCCGCTTCACGCGCCATGTTGCGCGAACCTTTTCTCACTTTGCGTGAAACCAGGCTCGGATGTTCCAGATCTGCGTTAACGCCCATATCAACGCAAATAACGTCAGCTCCTGCATGTCTGGCAAGCACATTCACTGCAGCGCCTCCATGAAGGAAGTTCAGCACCATCTGTGGCGTGACTTCCGCGGGGAAAGCGCTAATACCTTCTTCACAAACACCATGATCTCCAGCCATTACGATGACAGCTTTTTTATCAAAAAGCGGTTTCACTTCACCGGTAATCCCAGCAACTTGGCGTGCAATATCTTCCAATTTGCCTAAGCTTCCCTGCGGTTTAGTCAATTGATTCAAATGATCATTCGCCTGCTTCACCACATCTGAATGAATAGGTTCGATGACTCTGATAATCGCCTGTAAATTACTCATTTCTAATCCTCCGTTACCAAGTTCATTATTTTCCTGGCTGCAATAAAATCTGTGGTGCTTGGTTCACTGGGTGCTGAAGAACAATAGGCTCTGTTCCATAGACGTCTGTAATTAACTTGCTTGTGATGATCTCATCAGGTGTTCCTATCGCTGCCAACTCTCCGTTATGAATTACCATTAGCCTTGTGCAGTATTGTGCGGCCAAGTTCAAGTCATGCAGAACGGCAATAACAGTTAACTGCGACTCACGCTGCCATTCCCGAATATAATCCATCATCTGTACTTGATATCCAATATCCAAAAAGGTTGTAGGCTCATCCAGCATGAGTAATCGCGGCTGCTGAGCCATGACTTTCGCAAGCGCTACCCGCTGCCTCTCACCGCCGCTAAGACGCTCAATCGTCCTCTCAACAAGGGGCTCCAGATGCAGCTTCCGAATAATGGCTTCGATTAGTTGCTCCGCTTCCGCTATATCCTCTCCCAGCCAATTCTGAAAGGGATAACGGCCCATTTCCACGACTTCACGAATCGTAAAACCTACGGGTGGCAGTGCATCTTGCTGCAAAACAGCCAGCCATCTGGCTAATTCCTTGCGCGAATACGCAGATATTGGTCGACCCTCCAGCTCTACCGAACCTTCTTTAACYGGATCAATCCCGGAAAGGAGACGAAGTAACGTCGATTTCCCGCTGCCATTTGGCCCAATAATACCAAAAAACTCGCCCTGTTGGACCTCGAAGCTTATATTTTCAAGTACCAACCGTTCATGAAAGCTCTGGGATAGCTGCTCCACTTTAATCATCTTTTTCAACCTCTTAACGTTTTCTTATCCTTATGTAGCAAATAAGCAAAAAATGGCGCGCCCAAAAACGCTGTGATAACACCTAGCGGAATCTCCGTTGGACTTAGCAATGTACGTGCGAGCGTGTCCGCCCACAAGACATAAATGCCTCCTCCTATCGCGGATAAAGGAATAATGAGACGATAGTCCGGACCGACGATTAGACGTACTAAGTGCGGAATGATAAGCCCGACAAAACCGATAACGCCTGCTACAGAGACAGCCGCTGCCGTAATAAAGGTAGCTACAATTAGCACAATCAGCTTCGTACGTTCGACATTAACTCCCAAATGGGAGGCCTGCCGCTCTCCTAGCGCAAGCAAATTCAATGATCTTGCATAGCTAAGCAATATTACTAAACCTATGACTAAATAAGGCGAGATAATCGTTATATACGGCCAGCCCCGCATCGCCAAGCTGCCCATTAACCAAAAAACAATTTCATTAATCACCTGCTTGGAAATCGACACCATAAAGGAAACAATCGCGCCAAGAAAAGCCTGCATGACAACGCCGGACAAAATAAGCGTCTCCATCTTGAGCTTCCCATCAATCTGAGCCAGCTTAAGAACGAGGAAAAGTGAGATAAGTCCCGTCACAAAAGCAACAATCGGAATCGACCATTGCCCAAACAAAGCCATCTGCAGCCCAAAATAAATTAAAAACGCTGCTCCAACCGAAGCGCCTGAAGAAACTCCCAGCGCATAAGGATCTGCAAGCGGATTGCGCAGCACGCCCTGGAAAGCAACTCCAGCAACGGAGAGGGACGCACCTACAAGAATCCCTAGTAGTACGCGAGGTAAACGCACCTTATTGATGATTTGCTCCGATGATTGCTGCCAGTTGACGTCAATATAGTCACCTGCCCAAGGAATGTGCTTCCCTAGAATGCCCGCAATTTGGAGGACTGGGAGATTGGCCGTTCCCAGCGATAAACTTGCCAGAATAGAAAGAAGAAGGAGTATAACTCCTACTCCTCCCCATAGCATTAGTTTTTTTTTCATTTATTTCACCAGTTCAGGATAAATGCCTTTCGCCATTTCCAGCAGTCCATCGGTCAATCTCGGCCCCGGACGGCTCAGCAGGTTCTGGTCAAGACCGATTACCTGTTTGTTTTTCACAGCTTCAATGGCATCCCAACCGCTTCGCGTGCGAATAATTTCATCCAGCGACTTCTTGCTTTTTGTATCTACGACACCGTTCGCAAAGAGAATAACAGCAGGGTTTTGCGCGATGATTTTCTCTTCGCTGATTTGGTACCAGCCTTTGCCGTCGCCAGCYACATTAATACCACCTGAAAGTTTAATCAGCTCATCCATGAATTCCCCGCTGCCAACTGTCCAGCCTGGGCTGAATTCTATGTATACTTTTTTCTTATTTTCTTGCTTGACGTCTTTCACGGCGCTGACAACCTTCTGACGATCCGCTTTCATTTTCGAGACTATTTTCTCGGCTTGTTCCTGACGATCTGTAATCAAACCATAAGTTTCAATGTTCGCAATAGCATCATCCAGTGTTTTCGGCTCCACTTTAAACACATTAATGTTCGATTCGCGCAGCTTCTCAACAGTGTCTGCTTTCATAGAAATACCTGTAAATACGATATTCGCATTAGTGGCGATCAAAGCTTCCTGGTTGGGCTTCGTGATACTGCCTAATTTGGGCTTTGACTTCGCTGCATCCGGATAATCATCGAGATCAGATACACCGACAATATTAGCATCCAATCCAAGAGCAAATAGAGCCTCCGTTTCTGCAGGCGAAACAGATGCTATCCGCTCTGGTGCCTTGTCGAATGTGAATTCTTTCCCCGTTGCATCTTTAATTTTCAGCGGATACGTTGTCTTTTTGGATGTCGCAGCTGTTGAAGCTGAAGGACTAGGCGCTGTTGTTGCTTCTCCGCCAAGTTTAGATGGATTGGTAATTTCTACTTCTTGCTTGCCGCAAGCTGCTAAGCTAACTGCCGTCGCTAAAGCAACCGTTAGGATGAGCGCCCTCTTCATCCCTTTTGTATTCATTTGCATGATGTGTCCCCTTTCACTGAAACATGTGACTTCGATTGAACTCTTAATAAAAAAGCCCCTCTGTTCCTAAGGAACAAAGGGGACGATAAATCGTGGTGCTCAGCAACGAATCCGTTGCCTCCTGATTTAAAGCGATCCTTTTCCTCGAAGGATGTCGTAACGGCACCATGGCAGGTATCCTGGCTCTCCGGCAGTACTTTCCCTTCCGGATTACAGTGGCGGGACCGCGCCGGACTTTAACCGGCTTCCCTTTTAAGCGGCAATGATCTTCATGTCTGAATTCGTTGCCAGCACCAATGGCTGCATATTTGACTATCAATCTAATTGTCGATTATAGCCTTCTTGCTACTTTTGTGCAATAACCTTAAGTACTTGCTTAGCTTCCTCCAACTTCGGAGCATTGACAGGAATGAAGGCAATTAGCCCTTTCCCTTCAAATCCTTGCTCTTTCATCCACTTGTTCCCTGAGAGCGGAATCCCATACAGGTGCTTTTCGGCAGGCTTGCCCTCTTCTGCGATTTCGACAACCCCGTCCGGATAATCAGAAGGGTTAATCGTCTCATCCAATGATACGAACCCAGCTTGTTGACTTAATGCTTTAAATTGGTCATCTGCAAGTATAAAGATGCCGTTTCCACCTGCCGCCAATTCAACGACCATTTTTTCCATGGAGAAAATGGGAGATGTATTCAGCTTGACGGTAGGAACCTCACCGATCTTCGATTTTAAAGACGCTTCCAGCTTCTCACCTGCATCACTTGGAAAACCATTTTGACCCATTACAAATATAGAAACATCCGGCTTCGGTCCTCCGCAACCCGCAAGCATCACCATAAGTGCCGACACCAGCATTACCATTAGCAATTTCAATTTCATGTTGTAAAAGAACCTCCGTATACGATCTAAATATATCGATAGTCGCGAGAAAAGTCGGTTTTCACCGACTTTTCTTCCAATTATTCATATATTCATTTATTTTGAGATCAAGTATCGTACTGAGCTCCACAACGGATTCGGAAGTCATTTCTTCCCCGTCTAGAACCATCTGTTCCAACCTGCGCCGCAGAGAATGAATCTCTTCTTCTAATAAGTTAAGGGAGTTACGTTTCTTAGCACGCTTAGTCAACC
>NZ_JBFTQB010000367.1:0-5821 GCF_056398785.1 Paenibacillus sp. 01T422
GTCATGCTGACAGCAATTGATTATGACAAAGATAAACAAATGTTTATTTTTACTATCAACTGTATTGACGCTTCAACGAACAGTTCTGGAGACTCAGACGAAAAAATAGAATGGGTCGCTACTGCATCAGGCAAGTCTATTTTCGAGGCAGCACGCAATTTACGGAGTCGCGCAGGAAAAGTGCTGGTCTGGCAACATGATAAGTYTTTTCTAATTGGCGAAAGCGCGGCACGGAATTCGATCTACGAAATTGTGGATTTTATGACTCGGACGCGAGATATTCGGCTATCCAGTTACATAATTGTAAGCCAGGGAAATGCAAGCGAAATGATGAGAACCAAAGCAGAAACCCAAGATCTTATCTCGAATGAAATGATTGGTAAAATCAAAAATGAGCATCTATGGGGAAAAAGCCTATCTATTACTGTTAAAGATGTCGTAAACTATTACACCAATCCTTATCGCGGATTTGTAACTGGAAGGCTAAGCAAACTGAAGCCAATTGGCAGTTCACGTGAAGTGCTTCAACTTAGAGGCGGTTCTGTCATTCAACAGGGGAGGCTCACACAATGGATTTCGGGAACGGATGTTCTTTCAATTCAAATTATTGTCAATAGGAAATATTGGCATGATCTTGAGTTTTCGGAATATGTGGCTTATAAATCGGCCAATTTAGGAATGAGGATGAAGGTAAGCAAGCGGTCTATGAAGTTAATTCAAGAGGATGGAAAACCCCTTATCATGATTAAAATAGGATTAATAGGATCTGTAACGAGTCTCGATAAGTACTTAAATTTACCAGATCCGACCACACTTCAAGCTATCGAAAAGTCTTCCAGTCAACAAATAGAACAGCGTATCAAAGATAGCCTAAACCGTTTTCAACACGAACTAAAGGTAGATGTTGTTGGATTTTCTGATTTTATTAGTAAATACCATCCAAAGGAGTGGGGCGGGATGGAGAAAACATGGGTAACTGACATCTATCCTAAAATTCCGATTCGTGTACACGTGGACGTTAAGATTCCAACGGTTGGAATGATTCAAGTACTCGGAGGTGTAAAATGAATGGTTATTTGACGATTATATTAATTTTCCTTTACTGTGCTTGGAAAGCTACAAGTTTGTGGAAGAAGAAATTTCGACGTGAAGCCGCTGTACTCTGTATGTTATCGCTAATCGCGGGTATGTATTTCGTACCTTCTATTGGTGACCAGATTCCAACGCCTAGTTCCATAAATATATGGCTTTACAAGCCAATTGCCGAGTATGTGAAGCGTAAGGTAAACTTTGTTCCGGAGGAATATCCATTGTGAAATTTGAAAAAATATCGCCATTTCAGCTCGGATTTCTTTGTTTTGCATTCATGTCGGGCTTCTCAACCCTCTATTTGTTAGAAGCAAAAGTAATTATGCATGATGTTTGGATTGCAAATGTTACAGCGATGGTTGCTGTACTTCTGATACTTAAAGTGTTTACATATGTCCAAAGCCAGTTTCCAAATTTGAATTTTAGTGACATAGTTGAAACTTTATTTGGTAAATGGTTAGGGAAGTTTGTACTAGTTTTTTATCTCATGAGCATGACTGTCCTGGGTGTATTATCGCTACGCTCTATATCGTTATTTTATACAACAGCAATTCTGCCGAATACTTCTCCAATATTGATCATGGGGCTTGTTTTATGTGTGACGACTTACGCTGCTTTTCTTGGACTTGGCACCATTTCTCGATCCATCGTACTTATTTTGCCATTTTTCATTGCCGCCATCTTAATCATTGGATTTTTAATTTATCAAGACGTTGAGGATAACCCTTTACTGCCACAGTTTCAGCATCCTTTTCCATTGATATTTTACTGTGCAATGATATCGTTTGGTTTTCCCTTCGGTAAAGCAGCAGTCATCGCTTTTGTCTTCTCAGAGGTGACAGTTCTCAAGAAGATATATAAAAGTTGCTCAATCGCAATCGTTTCCTCCTGCATATATTTGCTCATCGCAACCTATCTTTCGTTTGGTAGCCTTGGTGATAATATGTTTAAAACGGCATCCTTCCCATTTTTTTCCTCCATCCAAATGGTTAAACTTGGAGAATACATTGAGCGAATTGAAATTATGATTATCAGCATTTGGACAGTTCTAACACTCTTCGAGATTATCGTTATCCAATACGTATTTATAAAAATAATAGGTCGAATGTTTAAATTGCGAGATATAAAGGCACTCTATTTGCCTGTAGGTGCAATCTTTTTAGTGGTTTCAAGTAAAAGTGCTGTCAATTCAGCGGAGCTCATTGCTTATGATCTATCCATTCTACCATTTTCAATTATCTTACCGAGCGTTATTATTCCTCTAAGCATGTTGTGTCTAGTTTGCTTTAGGAAAATGAAATGATGCCAAGGATGGAGGGTAGACAGGATTTTTTCTGTAAAATATGTTACAAACAGTTAGAATTGTTTCCAAGGCAATGGACAAGGGATTACAATTGTAGACTTTTATGCACCATGGTTTTCAGAAACAGACATCCTACTCCCTTTTGAGAAACGGACATTCTATTCCAAACTAACATCAGTCCAAATAATTGACCTGGTTCGCTTGCACCGGTGGCCGGCTCATCGCGCTGCAGACGCAAAAGGCTCCGGTTAGCCGGCGTGCGTGGTCCGCTCTCCAAGCGGCGCTTTGGCGGTAACCAAGTCAAATCACTGCAGAACCTCCATGACTTAGGTTTGCCCGACGCGCCCGCACCGGTGCCAGATCATCGCGCTAGAATTCCTTTGTAATTGCTGAAGAATTTATTTTTGAATTGATATTAGAAAGTAACATTTCCGAAAGTTGCTGAAAAGCGTTATAGCGAAGGGGAATCCGGTGGTTTATTCAACTAATGGATAACGAGTTCAATCAAAAGACAAAGGCAGCTGGCATACGAGCAGCTGCCTTGTCTTTTCAAGTAACGGGTAGATTTGCGTGGTGGTAGTGTCGGTATCAAACTTTTCATACTTTAGGTATGATTCTTTTCCTTTTTTCAATTGCTCGATATGTTTAAGTGATTCTTCTGCCTTTTTGAGATACGTATCGTCGTTATTTCTTACTGCACTTTGTAATCAATGCCAAATTGAGCTTTCTTAGCCTTAATTTGAACTTTCAAAGAGGCTATATCTTTATCAGCAAGTGCGGAAACTGAAAATATACTTGCCCCAACTAAACATGTAGCTGTAATGGCAATTAGTTTTGTTTTTAATTTCATTATGAATTCCCCCTATTTTCTGGGATCTATTTAGTTATCGGCTTTAATCTTTAATAGGTATAATTGTGCTGATTTTGCAATGCACGGTTTGCTTCGGATGTACATTCGCCATGCGGGAAGCGGACGAATTCCAGAGCCTCTTAAGGAGCGGATGAAGGCTTGCATCCTTGGGTTCAAGTATTGGGTCGATGAGCCGGGAAGGTCGATGATGTTTACTCGCTCGGTGAATCATGAAATATTATTTCATAGTGCGGAATATGTGGCGGGGTTATTGTTTCCCGGCGATCTGTTTACCAACAGCGGACAGAACGGACTGTTTCATGCGATGAAGGGTCAGCTTAAATCCGAGCGCTGGATTAAGGAGAAGGGCACTTATGGTTATATGGAGTGGCATTCCAATACGTATTATGAAGAGGATTTGCTGGCTCTGCTGAACATTTATGACTTTGGCGAGGAAAACGCCTATATTCGCATCCTTGCCCGTCAGCTGATTGATTTAACGGTAGCAATTATGGCAACGCACAGCTACCGGGGCGTGATGGTTACGACCCATGGCCGCAGCTACGAGGAGAGCATCATTCATCCAGAACTCGAGTCGATGAGTCACCTGAATTGGCTGCTGTTCGGTCAGCCTAAGAGGCTCGTTAGGAAGCTGTCTATCGGCTGCGTGGCGCTCGCAAGCAGTACCTATACGCCACACGCGGATTGGGAGGGCGTAGCCTCAGACGAGGAAGACCTATTTACCCGGACACGAATGGGCTTGTTCCCGAACAAGGGAATGGATGGTGTAAATTGCGCCACCTACCGGACTAAGGAATATATAGTATCCGGCATGGTGGGATCGAAGAAAGGGGAGCACGGCGGACAAGTTCATGCTGGGCAGATCTTATTGGACGGTACAGTGCCGGTATTTGTCACCTGTTTCGATAATAAATCGGGAATGACTCGTCCCTCCTATTGGGGGGGGGGGGGCAGTACCGCAATCCGAAGACGATTGCGTACAAGCAGCTGCTGGCGTACATCTACCGCCTTGACGAAGGGCCGGGTTTCACCCACTGTTATTTTCCTTTCGAACGGTTCGATGAAACGGTAGAGTGCGGAGGTTGGCTGTTCGGACGCAAGAATGAAGCGTATATCGCGGTATATTCTCAGCTTCCCTATATTCGGACGGTATCGGGGAAATATAAAAATTGCGAGTTGCTCTGTATGCATAAAAATAATACTTGGTTGTTCGAGGCAGGCAGTCTGCGTCAATCCGGAACATTCTCCGAGTTTGTCGAAACGATCATGGCAGCCCGGCTGGTGGAGTCGGGCGAAGGACTCCGCTACGAATCGCCGGCGCTCGGGACCGTTGTGCTGGATTACGACGAGCTCTGTTCGGTTGAGGGGAACTTCGTGCCGGACGGGGACTATCCGCTGATCGATAACCGTTATGTTGCTGGCGAATACGGTACGGGTATTACCAAGTTTCAGATGAAGGACGGAACGCAAATTTTAAACTTTTTAATTTAGCATACATGGAACAGTGTATACGACTCGAGCTTACAAGTTGTCAGTTTGACAAGAATTTGATGATATTTATGACAAGATCTTTATCCACTTCCCGAACAAAAACATCGTCATAATTTTTGACGATGTTTTTGTTTGTAGCGCAAAAGTAACTATATTTTTGAAAATCTTATTGGAGCGGTTAAATCTGTCACTACGCTCTAACAGTGAACGTTTGTTGAATTTGAGCTGTATAAATGGTTGTAAGAAGTACTTCAAAACATATTTGTCACCCAACAGTATAGTATCCAGCTTCATGTTGAGTGGACTTAGCAAATTAACGAATACTTCGGGTGAACTTTGGAATACTCAATCAACAAGCAGAATATTTAGGGATTATGAATGTCGACAAAACCTTTACCGAACACATCCTGCACATTTTGAACCGTCATGAAAGCTTCGTGATCCGCGGATTTTACGATGTTCTTCAGCAGGGCAACCTCCTGTTTCTTGACTACAACATAGAGAATATTCATGGAAGTCTTCGTATAATAACCATGACCGCTTAAGACCGTAACACCTCGATCCATAAGATTGTTTACTTGTTGAGCTATTTGGTCTTGTTTTTTGGAAATAATCGTTATAGATTTCGTTGGGTTCAATCCCTCTATCACGAACTCCATCACTTTGGTAGCAACGAAAAGCATAATAATGGTGAACATCAGTCTTTCGGGGCCAATGATAAAGTAGGAGGACGCTGCTACAAGAACATCGCACAACAACAACGCAAAACTGATATTCCAGTCCCAGAACTTGTTCATCAACTTCGCTATAATAACAGTGCCAGCAGTCGTACCTCCTACCCTAACAATAAGTCCGATGCCAAATCCAATTATAGCCCCTCCGAAAATGGAATTCACAATTAAATCGTTTGAAGCAATATGCCAACCCTGGGTCAGATGAAGAAACAACGAATGGAAAGAAACGGCAACGATTGTATATAATACAGTCTTTCTTGTTAACAAACGGGATCCAATTGCCAACAGTAACAGATTAATAATCAAACTTGTCCAACCTGGAGACCATTCCAT
>NZ_JBFTQB010000368.1:0-12823 GCF_056398785.1 Paenibacillus sp. 01T422
GTTATGAAGTTTGATACAACATGGTGTCCTGACTGTAAGAACATGGATCGTTTTATAGGAGATGTTATTAAAGAGCAGACAGATAAGGATTTCTATGCAATTGATGCTGAAATGTTTCAACCAATAGCGGAAGAACATGATGTGCGTGGGATTCCTAGTTTATTAGTATTTAAAAACGGAGAGAAAATCGCACATTTACACAGTAAACTTGCAAAAACCCCTACACAAGTGCGTGAATATCTCGATACATTAAATTGAGAAATGCCGAAGAAGTTAAAGGAGGAGTGTTCTTTAATCGAATTACTCCTTCTTCACTTTAATGTTCGTCTAATGCCAAACTTTCTTTAGCTTTCTTTTGATCTACTAGGATCTTTTTTCTACCCGTGCAGATGATCCCCTGTTTGGAAAGTTCGTTTAATGAATTAGTTACAGATTCCCTTGTAGCTCCAATCATATGAGCTAACTCCAGGTGGGTTAAAGGAAAGTCAATTTTAACAAGATGGTCCTCGGGGATGCCAAATTGATTAGAAAGCCGTAGCAGCAAATATAGTACACGTTCATGGACGGTTCCTATAGCTAATCTTTCCAATAACTCAGTAGTTTCGTTTAGTTTCTTACTAATCTCCTTCAAAAAGCGCAATACTAATTCTGACCTTTGTAGTAGAAATTGCTCGAATTGATCTTTGTGAACGGAACAAAGTAACGTTTCTTCAAGTGTTTCAATATAAAGATCACGTGTTGCAAGAGAAAATGCATCGATTTCTCCAAACATATTACCTGCACCGAGTATTGCAGCAGTAAACTGTTTACCTTCTAAATTTATTTTATATACGCGGAGTTTACCTGTTTTAATAAAAAATAAACCTTCTCGTTTCGAATCAGGTGTTTGTACGATTGTTCCTTTTGGTATGGCACTGAAATGAGTCATGGGCATCATTTGATCAATTTCAATTAAATCCTCAGGTGATAGTGCTTCAAAAATGTGGATTTTTGATAAGTACCATAATTTATTCATCATTAATTAAAATACCTTTCATAATTGAGCCTTTCCTTAACATTCCCTACAATAGGTTAAAATATTAGCATATAAATATTAATGGCGATCACTTCTCGTATTTCAATCGAGAGGAGATCGCCAATTTTTATTGACATTTTCAAAAACCAAACTTTGATTTGTGAATGAACATAAGACATACTTCTTCGTGCTATTGCTAATAATACATATAACCCTAATATTTGGATAAATATGCAATGATCATAAAACCTAAGGGATGAGGTAGAATTGAATTGCACCAAGTACCGTTGAATTCATCTGCGGCTATGAACTTAAAGAAGCTTCAGCAATGTTATTCCAGAATCGATTATTAGTCACCAGAAACCTGTGACATTCAGATTTGAATTGTGGAGCGTTCATCGTTTATTTAACGATCCTCGTGGATGAAAAAAGGTTAAATGAACAAATCATTCGTAAAATAAACTTAGATTTATCCGTGAATGAAGATCAAGAACATGCATAGAAAAATATTCTTGAAACTCTTTATTCTCTAGGCGATGTGCAAGTACTTACGGATTTTGATGAAGTCGTTAGCCATGTTGCTGATGCCAATATCGTTATTTTTATGGATGGGCATACGGAAGGATATGCCATGAGTCTGCCAGGTTACAAGACAAGAGCAATAGGTGAGTCGCAGCTTGAACTTAACGTACGTGGCCCGAGAGAAGCCTTTTCTGATGATTTGCAAATAAAAAAAATAGCTGAGATTATGCAAGAAGAAACAGAAAATATTGGTTAACCAGGCCGTTACGGAGGCGAAGAAATTATCGCCGTGATCGATGACCCTGATGTTATTTCTTGGATTGATGAATGGGCTGAAAATCCAGCTGATCGTGCTTGCCAACTGACAAGACGCAGGGGGGACGTTACTGCAGATCACTTCATTCCGTTAATGGGGGGACCTACGTAGGAAACATCATATTTATTAGTCGCAGCCTAAATGCTTCGAAAAAGGAAAGAAATCCCTTTGTTTGGTTCAATGAGGTCATATACAACACTTAAGAAGCTTTTTTCAATGTCGTTGTTTGTTGTCGCTGCTCTGCTGGCTGGATGGACAAAAAAAAGTGGGATTCTACGCTAGAAACAAATTTCACTTCACAGAATAACGGTTCTGTGAAGTTAATGATGTTAACGCGATTGACCGCTTAGCCAGCTCACAGTCCGATGACGAATCACTCACCATTAATAGCCACTTTCCTCTTTCGCACTGGTGATCGTGGTTACGTCCGTTTCAGGAGTGCTGAGCGTGAAGTGCACACCAATGGGGATGCAGTCGCAATCCGCGACATTCATTTGTAAAAGTAAAGTTCTTAAAAAAGGACCGCTTCATGCAGTCCGTTAATGTTATAGGGTTATTGGCTGTATAACCACTGTCTCAAGTTGTTTGCCATCTGATTCGTGTTTACTATAAGATTTACAGAATGCATCAGCATTATCAATCACTTTATCTTTATCGTAGATAAAGAAATAAATATTCTTTGCTCTGTAATGGAATGCATCTGATCCTAATTGTTCAGTAATCCGCCGAATGATCTCGTGAAACGTAACGAAATCAAATTGTTGACCTGTTATTGCTATAGCATGCCGTAGATAGAGACCACTATTTACATTTATCATGAGTCTCTCCAAATAGGAAATCCCCTTGCTCAGATTCGTAGCTTTTATCAAGAACTCCCGTTCTAGAGCTTGATCAGAGAAAACTCGGCTTAGCACTTTGCCAGTCGAATCACACCAATCCAGAAATTGTTGCTGATAATTAACGGACTTGGTATTTAATGCACGTCCAGAGTCAATTTCGCTCTGAATTGCTTGTATCGTTTCATCGTTAGGCTTGAGCGAATAAACAGTTGTTCCTACCGTCATAAATGGCCACCCCATCGCAGATAAAATAAAAAGTGTGGTTCTAAAATGTAGATTTCATCATCCTTATATTCGAAGACATGATAAATTTTCTCACTAGCTTGGATGATCGCTTGCACTTGCTCGATCGTAGATTTGATCTTTGGTTTGTCTGGCTTATCATCAGTATTTTTAATAAGTTCATCAATTCTTTTCTTCATTTCGTCGATCGTGATACTAATTTTCGGTGGATTTACTGCAATTGCTTTTAACAGCAATTCATAAATATCTGCGTGTTCACCGTTCACTAATGTATACGTTTTTCTTTGTTGTCCTCTTGGATTTGGACCCGTTTTTATCTTTCGGATCACATCTTTATAATCGAGGTTCATTGTAGTTCTTCGGTAAACATCTTCAAGCTGGGATTTATCTTTAATTTTCGCCTCAGTTCGCAAATTATCAACATCGAGTTGAAGAGCAAGCGATAAGCAAATGGACTGCATTATCTGCGGAGAAGTAAGACTCTCTATTGCCATTTGATTCGCATATTCTGAGTCAATTTTCATACCCAATGATCGAAAACCTGTTAGAGCAATCTCGCTGAGCTCTTCCGGTTTCCAAGGTTCTATGTTAATAAGATTCAATCTTCCACTTAAATCAGGATTTTTTCGTACTGCATCGTCTGCTCTGTGGGGTAAAGAAATGATAATAGCTCGAAATTGTTTACGAATGGCATCTTTTAGTTGATATGCGATCTCAAACTGCATAGAATCCGGGGCGTAATGAAAATCATCTAACACGAGGACTAAGTTACTGTCTTTAAAATATTGAATAACTTTATCTTTATGCAGGCGAAATGATTCTGTAATAGTTGTGGATCTTCCTTCCGTTAGTCCGGAAGTTACTTCCCCTTCAAGAACTGAACGTTCGGTATGACTACTTTTTAAGGATAAGCCAACTTTTGCTGCTACTACAGCCCAAAAATCATCATCCTCTTTGAAATCATTACCACTTAAATCGACGATGTTTTCCAGTCCAATTACCTTCTCACATAGGACTGTCTTTCCTGTTTTCGATGGACCAATAATGGAGGTCAGATATCCGATCGTCAAAATTGATTGATCTAGTCTCGTCTCATAAGAAAAATCTTCCTCCGGCTTTCTAATCACATATGTATAAGTCGGGAACGCACCGGGAATAAACACCTGAAATGACTTTAGCATACCAAATACAACCTCCAATACCCTTTTCTTAATTATAGCCCTAAAAAGATAAAAACAAAACCCAAAAAGGGTATATTGGCTAAAAATTTATGTAACCATGAGAAAATAGCTAAATTTATCTTTGCAGAGTACTTTATCGTGTTGTGCGCATCACATTTGTTCCTTCGGAATCAACTCGAGTAGAGTGTGTTCCACCAAACCAGATCTTCTCTGTGTAATGGCGGTAAATAACGAAATTGAGACTATAAATGATTTGAAGTCAATAAGTTCCATTGCCCAAAATATGGTATCCCTTTTCTTTGTGATGGCTAGTCAAGCCGTCGGTAGAATTCATATTGATTTTGAAGAGTTAGGAATTACATTGTTAGCGTTTACATCATATACGAAGTTATCGGTTGATCATATTCTGTTTGTAAGAGGTAAATAATCATGAAGCCTTTCTACGAGTACGACATCCATTTACCCGCCCAGTTAGATTCAACCCGCACCTATCCAGTGATTTTTACACTCCATGGTAGAGGGTCCAATGAACAGACTATGTATGGGCTCGTTGAACCGATATCGGACAAACTTATTATTATCGGAATTCGCGGCAATCTTACATTGGGAGCAGGGTACCAATACTACGAGCTGAAGAGCCTAGGCAATCCGGTTCGAGAAACATTCGACAAGGCGATTAACGAGCTGCAATCATTCATACAATATGCAACCGACAAATATCCGATAGACGCTGCAAAAAGGTATATGCTTGGCTTTAGCCAAGGTGCGATCTTATCCCTTGCGCTTGCTTTAACGATTTGAGAGCAGTTGAAGGGGATTGTAGCGCTGAATGGATACATTCCCGAGTTTGTTAAAACGGAGTATCACCTGAAAAGTCTAGAGCACGTATCTGTATATATTTTCCATGGTGAGTATGACTCTGTTTTTCCGATCCATATCGGGCACGAGACTGCAGCTTATATGAAACAACTGACGCCGAAGTTCAGCTTTGTTGCGTATCCAGCAGATCATGGTGTCTCGGTGGACAATCAACGCGATTTCTTACAATGGCTTACTCAAGATGCTGGAATTGAAGCTGAGGAGGAACATACAAATGAATTATCATCGTGAACCCAATACCTTTGTAGGGCAAGTAAACCTAAAGGTACAAGATTTAGATCGAGTTCTTGCATTTTACCAGGAAGTAATTGGATTTAGAGTATTGGAAAGAGCTGAAAGAACAGTTAGTCTGACTGCGGATGGGAAGACTACTTTGTTATCGATTGAACAACTAGAACAAGTCATACCCAAGCAGCAAAACACAACTGGCTTATATCACTTTGCACTTCTTCTGCCTGAACGCTCTGATTTAGCTAAAATTGTACAACATTTTACGGATATCGGTTTGCGATTTGGTTCATCCGACCATCTTGTAAGTGAAGCTCTTTATTTGTCAGACCCCGATGGAAATGGCATTGAAATCTATAGGGACCGTGCTCCTAACGAATGGGTTTGCCATAAAGGAGAAGTGGTTATGGCGGTTGATCCATTGAATTTTGAAGACCTTCTTTCCGGCGGGAAGCAGCAGATATGGGAAGGTTTACCGGCTAGTACAGTCATGGGACATATTCATTTACATGTATCTGAATTGAAAAAGACGGAAGAGTTTTATACGAAGGGACTCGGTTTTGAAGTGGTTAACCGATTCGGGACTCAGGCGCTTTTCATCTCTACCGGTAAATACCATCATCTTATCGGCTTAAACACTTGGGCTGGGTTCGGTGCTCCTATATCTCCTGTAAATAGTGTTGGACTGGAATCTTTTACTTTAATTCTGCCGAATGAGACCGCAAGAAAACATGTCGCAGCACAGTTGAGGAATATGGGGGCATTTGTCAAAGAAGAAAAGGGGTCTTTTGTAACCTCGGATCCTTCTGGTAATCGTATTTATTTACAGATTTAAGTTGAGAGCAGATATATTAACATACCCTAAAAGTCATAACTGGAGGTGAATATTACAATGCGAGAAGATGTAGGATTTAAAAAATCAGGAGTAGAAATCGGTCTCTACACGCTAGGAGATATAGGTCCAGATCCTCATACCGGCAAAACAATTAGCGCCCAACAACGAGTAAGAGAAATAATCGAAGCAGCTAAGCTTGCTGACGAGGCTGGACTTGAGTTTTTGGGGTTGGCGAACATCACCGGTTAGACTATGCAGTATCTGCACCCCCAGTTGTGTTGGCAGCTATTGCCCAGGGACTTTGCTACCTTGGAGTTGCTTTCAGACGGACGTGCGGAAATAATCGCCGGTCGAGGAGCGTTTGTGGAATCTTTCCCACTTTTCGGTTATAACACAAATGACTATGATGACCTATTTTCAGAACATATGGATTTGTTTTTAAAACTAAACAAAACCGAGAATATCTCTTGGACGGGTCGCTTTCGCTCCTCACTAAGAAATGCTGAAATTGCGCCCCGACCTGTACAAAGTCAATTGCCAGTATGGGTTGGTGTTGGGGGTACACAGGAGAGTGTAGCCCGTGCTGGCAGGTTAGGCGTTGGGATGGCTATTGCGATCCTCGGCGGCGATCCAGTCCGATTTATGCCGCTTGTCGATATATACCGTAAAGCTGGCATCAGCGTTTCATTGCCCAGATTGACATAGGCGGTTTACCGTTTAAAAAAGTAGCTGAGGGTATTGAGTTATTAGCTACAGATGTAGCCCCAATTGTTCGAAGGGAAACGAGTAAGTGAGAAAGTAAGGTGTGGATTTATAGGCTGCAGATATGTCGGCAGCCTATTCTGTATGGATTAGGCCTTAATGGATATTCTAATGATTGAAATACGATATTCACGGCACGGAGGTAAAAGACGATATCATCAGCTTCACGAAGGGATGGAGCTCCGCTCGAAGACAGTCACCAGTTAATCCGTCAAAACAGTGATAACCCGTTTACGCATAGTGATGATTATAGTTCGCTCCGTGCTGCTTGCCGCATGGCAAATCCCGAAGAATCCAGATCAAAAACAAATTGATCGCGCGGTTCGATAGCTTATACCTGACCCTGTAGAGTCTCATTAATCTTCTCCAATGACTTGGCGGACGCAATATTCGCTTTGTCATTAAATCGAGAGATGGTTGGCTGTGAAACAAGTCGCTCTTTTTCCATCAAGGCGGTCAAGCGAGATGAGACAAGTCATCCGCATGATCATCCGTGTGATAACCGCAAAGATGCTGATAAATCTTCTGGAGGGCAACGTCTAAATTAGGATGATCTCGATGATGAAGTGATGCTGGACAAGTTCTACAACCTGTTCGATATCAAGCGAATGATGGTTGAAGGAGGCGTAACGATCAACTGGTCTTTCATTCAAAACGGACTGGTTGATGAAGTGAGTGTCATCTTGTCCCCCATCGCAAATGGTGATCCAGACGGCCACCGATTTTTCGTCGCAAAAGAACCGTATTCCAGCATTAAAGAAACAGCTTTTCAACTTGAATCCGTTTCGTTTTGGCCATTAAATGGGGAAGTAATTTGGAAGCTTGCCTCGAGCCTACCAACAATGTTCCAACAAGGCCTATAATGACTCCAATGACGACGTCTGTTATCCTCGCTGATGCAAAATAGGTAAAGTTATATAATTGGGACGTGCTTTCTGCCATCAGCAGAGAGTTGGATGTGATAAATAAGGCTGCGATCCCGTAGTTAAAGACAATAGCAAGCTCGGTAAGTGCTGTGAATAACACGATGGCGATTACGATAATAATCCCTTCGGGCTTAACGGAGAGAATAAGGGTTGCAATGATAACGCCAACGATTGTTCCAATGGAACGCTGGATTGAACGGTGAAATGTAGCAACGATAGTCGATCCCGACATAACAGCCGTACAGGATAAAGTGACCCAATAAGAGTGATTGAAGTTAAATGAATTAGTAATAACAGCAGCAATAGTGAGAACTACCCCATATCTTATAGCCGTTAAGAAAACTATGGAATTTTATCAAAGGCCCCCGCTAGAACAGTCTTAAGAAATGGTTCAGCGGAAGCTTACCGCTTCTTTTCTCACCATGTTCAAGGATGTGTAAAAATATCGTATTGGCTTGATCATTTAATAGAAGCAGCCTTTTCAAATGATCTGAGCTGTGCCTGTGCCAAGAGAGGTGCCCTGCCACTAGTGTATCTTAAGCTGCATTCAACGAAAGCATTAGCCTCTGCCTCGCTTCATTAAAATGATCCGTACCCACCGAATCCATAAAACCAGCAAGCTCTGTATATACTTTCTTTACAGCCATGGTTTCAGGCCCGTGAGGTTTGAGAAACCAGCCGCTCATTCCCAGAATCCAGGACAAAACTCCCCCTAAAAAAACAAGCCCTGCACGTAGAGGGGCAAGTGCCGGATCTATCGGCATTCCAGAAGACATCAGAAATCCTAAAACAAAGAATATAGCAGAAGGTCCTGCAATTTTGAAAGCGCCAAAGACAAATACAGCAATCGCTCCAATGATACCCACTGCTATTGCTGCTGCTGATGGGGAAGGTGCAAGTAAAGTTCCTAATCCAACGGATAAGACCATTCCAAGAAGTGTAAAGAAAAGTTTTTTGGCTCTATGGGCATAAGGGACATTGAATGTGTAAAGATAGGTGAAGCTCCCGATTCCTGCTATAAGTCCGTATTGTAGATTTCCGAATAGCCAACCCAGCAAGACCGGTAAACCGGCACATATTCCTGCATTAATGGCCTTTTCCCAAGGAAGAGGACTTTTGTTAATCTTAAAAGCTTGTTTTATCGTCGTGATAAGAGTAGAAGATACAGACTTAGAGGATTTCATTCTTTTAATCACCCAACCTTTAGACGTAAAATATGATAGTTATTATCCCTCACTTTCCCACATTTTAAACTTTACCTTTTCAACTGTACGGTGAAGAAAGATGACTAAGCCAACTCAGATCGAACGCTGATTTGCTGTTTGCTTTATTTTTGCAGTCTTTGGATGAAAACGGGGCTAAACCTGAGACTTCATTTACAATAGAAATGCAAAAAACGATTCCGATGCAGAAAACTGGCATTGCAATAGGATCTAGCTATAGCTATGCAATTGTTGCCCTTTTTGGAAATCAGAGAGGGCCAGATTATTTCTTTTTCGAGAAATCGAGCATGGGAACGTATTTTACTGAGCAAGCCAATGACCCATCCAGAGATAACACCTGTTGGAAGAAATATCTCGATGAAAAGGTTACAATTAATCCTAAGTACATATGGTGTGAATGAAGGATCAACAGCAATTCCAAACGTTAAGAAGGACAACGGATACATGCTTTCGGCATGTATTGACAAAGGAGGGTTACTATGACAGAGAATCTCATTGAACGTGCTGCGGGGGGATTAGTTCTTCGCATTTCGCGGACAGGAATACAAACCCTACTCATTCACGATAGATATGGACATGTGGGTTTCCCTGGAATCTGGAGAGACATGGGAGGGCGCTGCAGTCCGAGAAATATTCGAAGAAACAGGGATTAAATCAAGAATTATTTCACCTCTTGGTGAAATTGAATATCCTATCGAGAAAAAAGGGCTAACCATTCGAAAGCAGGTCCGCTTATTTCTTCTAGAAGCCATCGAAGAACAGGATGAGCCTGTTCACCAGGCTAACGAAGTTGAAAGTGCTCAATATTTTGCATGGGAAGATGCACTTCAACTGCACATAGAACGAGGCTATATGGACTTGCATTGGGTGTTTAATAAGGCTAAARCATTTTGGGATTGGCATCGTAAAGCTCCCTCGGAATGATTTAATTTCCCTCACGCAAGCTCGTCTATTCGCAGGATTTCATCCTTTAGATTTCGAAGATGAATGAAGGATAGCGAGATATATTAGGATGTGTCGTTAAAAGGGCATGCGGGAACAGAGGAGGAGTTAATTCACCCAATTCATTCCAAATGCGTATGCCCCACGATGCCCTTAGCGATTTTCACTCCCATGTCTCAACGGGTCAAGAGCCCTTTCATTCCTTCGTCACATCTATCCAAGGGGTGGAGGTCGGTCTTTCTAACGGAACGGGTCGGAGCCCTTTTGCGTAACGTATCCCGATACTCCGTGTTTTCTTTGTCATCCTGCGAATACGCCAACTTACGTGAGATAAGGCTTAATTTTAAGCTGTCAGTGCAAAGATTTTGTCCGGGTTGTAGGCTTCCGAACTACGAGTAGCGCCTCTCAAGAGGAGGAATATCATAAATAAGATCCGGAAATTGCAAATCAATATTTTCGGAAATATGGTATCTTGGTTGCAAACAACAATTAGAAACGGGCCGACGGTTCAGAAATTATCCATACGGAGGAAAAATGAATGAAAGGTGTATCTTCACCCGCACCCGCATCCGAACCGAATCATGACGAGATCTACCACAGCGAGGTCGCGCGCTGCGACAGACTAGTATTGTAATTGTCATAATTTCATTATAAAAAAGGAGTCGATTGAAAGCGGATACATATACTGGATGTTTGAAATTCATTTAAGATTGTTTCGTCGAAACGGTTGTTGAAAATCAATTTATAAGAAGAGGTGCATAGGCCATGTTCGTATTAAGCAACAGGATTTACGTAGTTCTATTCAGTATGCTTTTAGTATTGTTGGGATTACAACTTCCCACTATGTCAGTTCATGCATCGGCGGCAGAGAGTACAAATGGCTCGGGTTTGCCAGTAGTGGTCGACTATGCGGTAGATGTTGGACCGAGTACACGTATGGCTTCGGGTATTTTACATGGCATAGATTATAAAACCCCTGCAGAGTGGCTTACGGACGGAATCTATCTCGATTCAGTAAGAGGACAGGCTCACCAAAAGGAGTTTAATTCCTATTATGAGTACTTGCCTGGGTTTCTGGATGAGCCGACTTTTGAACGGTTAAAGGCTGTTAATTCCAATGCATCTCTTATGATTGGTCTCTATTACGAATTTAAGGCAATTCAAGGCGGAAATTGGCAAAATGCGGCACTTCAAAATAATGGTGCAACCTGGAAGTCCTATATTAAACAATTTCTAAATGAAGAACGTGACCGCGGAATGTACGATAAGGTTCATTCATGGATACCATGGAATGAACCAGACTTACAATGGGGAGGAAATTATAACAATACCTTTTTGACAGCGTATAATTATGCTCACCAAGCCGTCAAGGAATTCGATTCCAGTGCCAAAGTCCAAGGACCTGAGCTTGCTGTGTACGATTTCGGAAGATTGACTAGTCTTTTAAGCTATTGTAAAGAGAATAATTGTATCCCGGATGTCTTGTCCTGGCATGAACTAACAAATGACAGGACAGATATCGAATCTCATACTAGTGAAATTCGAAATTGGATGATTGGAAATAATATTGCCCCGATGCCGTTTGCAATCACTGAATACCAAGGTATAGGTTATGGCACAACCGAGGCAGAAAGAAAAAATGAGGGCAACTATAATAGCGGTCTAGCGATCTCCTACATTGCTGGAATGGAGAGATCGGTTGACAACGGGCTAGCGTACGGACTCCGGTCGGAATGGGGACTTCCGGGATCTGATCCAAATACAAAAGCTTATTTAGGGGAGCTCGCTACCTTTGACAATGGAACGATGCCGACAGGGCTTTGGTATGTCTACAACGCTTACCGCGATATGACGGGCAGGAAAGTACAAACGACACAAGATAAAAGTATCATTGACGCTTTTGCCACCACCCACAGTTCTCTCGAGAAAAAACAATCCAGTATATTGTTAGGCAATTGGAAATCTAACGATACGAATGTGACGCTAACGCTTAAGAACATTCCGGATTATTTGAAAGTTAATAATAAAGTCAATATTAAAGTTGATTATTTGAAAGAAACATTGGCAACGACAAGCTATGGAACCGAGGTTTGGATGGACCAGGAGGTTGAGGTAAAGGCAGACAGTACGATTGCATTAGATGTTAATGTCAAAGCCAGATCGGCTGTTAAGCTAGTTCTTACTCCACCAACTGAACAAGGCATTGTTATTAAAGCGGAAGATTTAACGCCACAGGTAACGGGAGCGATGGCTACGGCTGTGAATAATGGTGTGGTCAGCCTTACAGGCGGTCAGAAAAGCTCCTATTCAGATCCCGCACAGGTAAACAATGGGTTGAAAGAAACTACCTATAAGGACGTGGGGGATAAAGTAACTTATACGATCCCGGTTGCATCAGATGGCATCTATAATTTGAAGATTAAACATCAAACCGGGCCAGGAAACGGGTTTATGCAAATGTACGTGGACGGTATTTCCACCGGTATCCCGGTGGATCAATACAGCAAGTCATCAGCGCCAAAAACGATGAATTATGGTAACGTTTACTTAACCTCTGGTGAGCACAAATTTGAATTTAAAATTGTCGGATATGGTAAAAACAGTGAAAGCTCCGGTTATACACTTACCTTTGACAGCTTTGCGTTGGCTAAGGTGGGACAGACGGCAGCGGATCGTAGCGTTAAGTTTGAGGGGAATGCTGTAGATGCGGTCGTTAAACAAACCAGTATGTCGGTTACCACTGGTAAATCGCTTGGCGTGCTTCCTGAAGCAACAAGAAAAGGATTTACCTTTGAAGGCTGGAGCCTATCTGCAGACGGTAAAGGTGCTAAGTTTACCGCAAATTCCATTGTCAACGGTGAAATCACTGTTTATGCACAGTGGAAGCAGGTGCCTGGTAATGCGTATACCAT
>NZ_JBFTQB010000369.1:0-5804 GCF_056398785.1 Paenibacillus sp. 01T422
GGACAAGCACATCATTCCGACAACCGAAGAAATTCTGGGAGACGCAGACCGCATCTCAGTAACTTACTCGGAGCTGCCGCGTGATGTTCAAGTAGGATCCACGATCCTGATCGATGACGGTTTGATTGGTCTTACTGTTGTTGACATCCGCGGAACTGAAATCGAGTGCCGTATCGTCAACGGTGGAACTATCAAAAGTAAAAAAGGCGTTAACGTGCCAGGCGTGAAAATCTCCCTTCCAGGTATCACTGAAAAAGATGCCAACGATATTGTTTTCGGTATCGAGCAAGGTGTAGATTTCATCGCAGCTTCATTCGTCCGTAAAGCGAGCGATGTCATGGAAATTCGTGAATTGCTCGAAAGACATAACGCATCGCACATCCAAATCATCAGTAAAATTGAGAACCAAGAAGGCGTAGACAATCTAGATGAAATCCTCGAAGTTTCCGATGGATTGATGGTTGCTCGTGGAGATCTTGGTGTTGAGATTCCAGCGGAAGATGTGCCAGTTGTTCAAAAGCAAATGATCAAAAAGTGTAACATCGTTGGTAAGCCGGTTATTACAGCAACGATGATGCTTGATTCCATGCAGCGTAACCCGCGCCCAACTCGCGCAGAAGCAAGTGACGTGGCGAACGCAGTATTCGACGGAACCGACGCAGTTATGTTGTCTGGTGAGACGGCTGCAGGGAAATATCCAGTTGAGTCCGTACAGACGATGGCTCGTATTGCTGTGCGTGCAGAAGAAGCTTTGGAATACAAAGAAATCTTCCTTCGTCAAGCACAAGCACAACAAGTTACAGTTACAGAAGCTATCTCTCAAGCGGTAGCTAACTCGGCGCTGGAGCTTGGAGCGAAAGCGATTTTGACAGCTACAGAAAGTGGATATACAGCAAGAATGGTATCCAAATACCGTCCAAAATCACCAATCATCGCAATTACACCAAGCGAGCAAGTTATCCGTCGTTTATCTCTAGTTTGGGGCGTTATCCCTGTAATGAGCGAACAAGCCAAAACGACGGACGAGTTGTTCAACCTTGCTGTGGATAGCAGCATCAAAACAGGACTTGTGTCCTTAGGTGATATCGTTGTTATCACGGCAGGTGTCCCTGTAGGACGCTCTGGAACAACGAACTTGATCAAAGTTCACCATGTTGGCGAGATGCTTGCCAAAGGTACAGGTATCGGCATGCAAACAGCTACGGGTATCGTAGTCACTGCACGCACACCTGAAGAAGCAAATTCCAAAATGGTCGATGGAGCTGTGTTAGTTACGGTAACTACTGACAAAGAGTACATGCCGGCTGTACAAAGAGCTTCCGCGTTGATTACGGAAGTTGGCGGTATCACATCTCATGCGGCTGTTGTAGCTCTAAGCCTTGGTATTCCAGTCATCGTAGGCGTTGAGAACGCGGTTGAGCTCATTAAAGACGGTACAGAAGTGTCGATCTATCCAGAAGTAGGTATTATCTACTCAGGCCAAGCGAGCGTTCTGTAGGTTATAACGAAGAGGCTATCTAAGAGGGTCTGATCAGACCTATCTGGATGGCCTCTTTTTTTGATTGGGCTGCATCCCTCGCTAAAAGGGAGTTCCTCCATCCACTGTGTTATACTAAATCCATAACAATGTCTCAGGAGGAATGCATATTCATGAACGAGGAACACTGGTATCAGCACCAGCTGCGCGTGCGATATGCCGAAACGGATCAGATGGGCGTTGTCTACCATGCCAATTATTTGAACTGGTTCGAAATCGGGCGAACAGAGCTGATCAGAGAGCTTGGCTACCCTTACCGCAGCATCGAGGAGAAAGGGCTGCTGCTCCCCGTCGTAGAGGCTGATCTTAAGTTTAAGAAGCCTGCTCGTTATGATGATTTGGTAAGTGTTAACACTCGAGTGCTTGAGATGACCTCGGTGCGGCTCCATTTTGCCTATGAGATACGTAAAGTGAACGAGGATAAGGCGGCCGAATCAAAGGGGAATTCAGGGGAATTGCTTGTAACAGGAACAACGCGGCATGTTTGGGTGAATCCTTCTTGGAGGCCAGTACGTATAGAGAAGGAAGCGCCGGAATTGTGGCAGCTGTTATCTAAGTACTCTTAAAGGGGATGGGCTTATGTTTCGTATCATGCTTGCTATATTCATCATAGTGCCTGCCATTGAAATTTCTGTGCTAATCGCACTGGGTCATTTTGTAGGCGGCTGGACGACCTTTGGACTTATCTTGCTAAGTGGTTTCCTTGGTGTTTATTTCGCTAAGCGAGAAGGACGTAAAGTGTTGGAGTACGCTAAATTTGAGTGGTCGCAAGGACAGCTGCCAGCACAGCATCTGCTGGATGGAATTTGTATTTTCCTTGGCGGTATTTTGTTGATTACTCCAGGCTTTATTACGGACATCTTCGGGTTCCTGCTTGTTTTTCCGTATACGAGACCGATCTTCAAGGTCATGCTGCTTGCGTTGATCCAAAGACAAATTAGCAAAGGCAATATTCATTGGATTAATCGAAGATGAGCGGCACTCATGTAAGTCATCAAAAACAAAAGCTCGGTCCTTCTCATTCAGAAGGTGCCGAGCCTTTTTTTATGTAAGTAGCGATATCATGAAAGATTCTTGCTCGATAGAAAGCAGAGATAAGTATCAAGGAAACAGGACCAATGATGAGTCCCAGGAGCCCGAACAGCTTCAACCCGACGAACATAGCGATTAATGTARCCAAAGGATCAAGTCCGACGGAGGAGGCAAGCACTTTAGGCTCCATAATTTGTCTGGCAATCACGATGACGCCGTACAATACGCTAAGCCCGATCCCCAGAAACAGATTTCCCTGGGCAAAAAACACATACAGGATCCATGGCACCATAACAGCGCCAGTTCCCAAGTAAGGCATCAGGTCTGCCAAACCTGTCAATAAGCCAATGGTGATTGCATAATCTACACGCAGGACTAGCAAGCCGATAATGACAACCAATGCTGTCAACGATACCAGGATAAGCTGTGCGCGCATGTATCCGAACAGCGCTTTTTGCAAATCGTTGCGAATCAATTGCGTGGTTTTCACAATGAGATCTGAGAAAATGCCTTTGTATCTTTTGATGAGTTGATACCAGTCTTTACTTATAAAGAAGGTGGCCAACATGATGATAATTGTAATCGTTGCAATATTCGGCAGCGAGGTGAGAAAACTTTTGAGCGTGTTAAAGACATAATTAATAATAAATTTACTCACATCGGCAATTGAGCCTGCTGTGGACGAGAGGTTGTTATTAACCGTTTCCTGGTACTTGGGATTATTTTCAAAAAACTCATTAATCTTCTCGATCCAATCTTGGAAAGCCGTTGAATTGATGAACACATTGAATTGTTCGACCCAGTGGTTAATCTGAAGCTGCAAGGTATCGGCAAGTGATCCTAATTCAACAATAATATTGGCAACTAGCAGGGTGATGGCAGTAACCATGGCCGCTAAAAAAAGAAGCATAGAAAAGCTGACGGCAAGCCATCGCGGAAATTTGAGCTTGAATTGAAAAAAATTCACAATTGGATTAAGCATAAGCGCCAAAATCCAGCCAAAAATAAAAGGATAAACGAGTGGAATAACGTAGTAGAAAGCGTAGGCGATTCCAGCTATGATTAAAGCCACCCAAATACCCCTGAAAATCTGGTGAACTAGGCGCGGATTCAGGATACTCATCGTTCTTCTCTCCTTGGTTCAGTTCTTTGTATTGTAACACGAACATGGATAAATACGGAAACGAACATCCATTTACAAAATCTTAATATAATAGTGTAGGGGGGCCTGCATTGTCGGCATTCCTGACACATAGTACAATGAAATCATAAACTAGATAAATTAATTGGAGGCTTTATGAGTATTGCGCGAGAACCCGATCTGAAGGAAGTTAAAGAGCTCAAGGAACTAAAGGAACTCAAAGAGGTTTCGACCAAATACTTAAATCGCGATTTAAGCTGGATCGAATTCAACTGGCGAGTTTTGGAGGAAGCTCAAGATCCAAGTACTCCACTGCTTGAGCGTGTGAAATTTCTGGCTATCGTATCTAGCAATCTCGACGAGTTCATGAGTGTTCGTGTCGCAGGTCTTAAGGACCAAATTAAAGCTGGGTATACCAAAAAAGATTTTACCGGCTACACGCCTGCGGGGCTTATTAAACGGATTATGAAGCGCACGAACAAGATGGTGAGCGAACAATACAAAACGTATCGCGAAGTCACGAGATTGTTGACGAGAGAAGGCATCGTGTTCACTGAATACGAGGATTTGAATACGAGCCAGAAGAAAGCCATGGATGCTTACTACCATGATATTATTTTTCCGGTATTAACACCGATGGCCGTGGATCAAAGCCGACCGTTTCCACTCGTACATAATCATTCAGTTTATTTGGCTGTCCTACTCATCAGAGAAGGTGATGATCCGGATGATGAGCCTTATTTTGCCATTGTTCAAGTTCCTAGTAATTTATCCCGCTATATCTCAGTACCTTCACGGCCTAATAGCAAGAAACAGGAATTTATTCTTCTTGAAGAATTAATGGAGCATCATATACAATCGTTGTTCAGCGGCTACATTCCGATTTCCGTTCATGGGTTTAGGGTGACTCGTAATGCGGATCTAACGCTCAATGAAGAAGGGGCCGAAGATCTGCTTGAGGAGATCGAGAAAGAGCTAAGACGCAGGCGCTGGGGCTCTCCTGTGCGGCTTGAGGTTCAAGAAGGGATTCATCCCTATGCTCTTGCCCAATTACAGGAAGAGTTCGAGATTGAAGAGCAGACGTTTGAAATTGACGGACCGCTCGATATCACATATTTTATGAAACTGGCCAATACGCTCAATGGCTTTGAAAATCTTCGTTATCCAAGAATCAACCCCAAATATCCCGTGGAATTTGAGGATGAGGTCGATTTCTTCGATGTGCTGAAGCAAAAGGATGTTCTCGTTCATCACCCCTATGAAACGTTCGATGCTGTGACGGATTTCATTGTCCATGCAGCTTATGATCCTAAAGTGCTTGCGATTAAAATGACATTGTACCGAGCAAGCGGAAACTCGCTGATTATTCAATCATTGGCACGTGCCGCGGAATCCGGTAAGCAGGTTACGGTCGTCGTGGAGCTGAAGGCGCGTTTTGATGAAGAACGGAATATCGCTTGGGCGAGAATGCTCGAAAAATCAGGCTGTCACGTCGTTTACGGACTTGTAGGACTCAAAACGCACGCAAAAATTACCTTGGTCGTTCGCCAAGAAGAGCATACCCTACGCCGATATGTGCATGTGGGGACAGGAAACTATAATGACAATACAGCCCGTCTCTATACGGATGTAGGGCTTTTCACCTCTAATAGTGTCATTGGCGAGGATGCTTCGGCGTTATTCAATGAAATTACCGGCTACTCGGCTCCGCACGATTGGCAGTCATTCGCTGTAGCTCCTACGGACCTTAAGGATAAGCTGTTCGAGCTGATTGAAAGGGAAGCGACCCACGCGAGAGAAGGCAGACCAGCGAAAATCATAGCCAAAATGAATTCATTGTCGAATCAAGAAATGGTGGATGCGCTGTACGCGGCGTCGCAGGCTGGCGTGAAGATTGAATTAATTATTCGCGGCGTATGCTGCTTGCGTCCAGGGGTTCCGGGACTTAGTGAGAATATTACGGTGCGAAGTATCGTAGACAGGTTCCTTGAGCATTCACGCATATATTATTTCCATAATGGCGGACTGGTTGACGTCTATTTATCTTCCGCTGATTGGATGACACGGAATTTGACGCGCCGGATTGAATTGATG
>NZ_JBFTQB010000370.1:0-9578 GCF_056398785.1 Paenibacillus sp. 01T422
CCCTAATTACTATCACCTATAATGAGATTTGATGAACCGTTTGATCCTAGATGGTCTGTTCGGAGGGAGGGAAATCTGTTGTCAGAAACTCGAGTTCGTAAGAACGAAACTATAGATGCTGCACTTCGTCGCTTTAAGCGTTCCATCGCTAAGGATGGCATTCTAGCAGAAGTTAAGAAACGTAAACATTATGACAAGCCTAGCGTTAAGCGTAAGCTTAAATCTGAGGCTGCTCGCAAGAGAAAGTTCTAGGAGGCAATATGAGCTTAAGCGATCGATTGAACGAAGATATGAAGCAAGCGATGAAGAGTCAGGACAAGTTCAAACTCTCTGTAATTCGAATGGTTAGATCAACAATTAAGAATTCTGAGATAGATCTGAAAAGATCCTTAGATGACAATGAAGTGCTTGACGTACTAACTCGTGAGATCAAACAGCGTAAGGATTCCCTCCAAGAATTTACGAAGGCCGGCAGAGATGATCTGGCCGAGAGCCTGAAGGCTGAACTTGTCATTCTCGCTGAGTACATGCCGCAACAGCTTTCTGAGGAAGAAGTGAAAGCCATTGTAACGCAGACCATCCAGCAAATTGGTGCTTCTTCCAAAGCGGATATGGGCAAAGTGATGAYGGCATTGATGCCTCAGGTTAAAGGACGCGCTGATGGAAAACTTCTTAATCAGTTGGTCCAACAATTATTGGGATAATACTTAATTATGTTTGTATGACAAGACCGGGCGGATATGATATCCACTCGGTCTTTTTATTTTCTTTCAAAATGAAACAGTTTATTGGGAATGACGTACATATTAATGATAAGGAAGAATCAGGAAAGGAGTGGAAGGTGATGTTTGTAGAAAACTTATCGGCCTTTCTGACCCATCCAATTACAGCGACCGTGTTGTTGATGGTCGGCATTATTGGAATCGCTTTAGAACTTCTTTTTTTCAGCAGTGGTTTACTTGCGTTAGCAGGTGTCGCTGGTTTTGCACTATATTTTCTTGGGTTTTATTTGGCGGGGTGCTGCTCGCTTCTTCGAACCCTATGGATGCCGCGGTCATGCTGGGAATAGCGCTATTGGTAGCTATCGTCGTCATTGCGTTTGCCATTAAATCATTCAAACATCGTGGAGTGTGGAATCGATTTATTTTGAAGGAACAGCTGACAACGGACAAGGGCTTTACATCCAACCCAGACAGAACGCACCTAATAGGGCTTACTGGACAATCGATAACGCCCTTACGACCTGCTGGCACAGCAATTATTCAGGGGGAACGCGTGGATGTCGTGACGAATGGGAGTTTTATCTCGAATGCAACAGACATTATTGTTGTAGACGTTGAAGGGGTTCGTGTAGTTGTGAGAGAGATTGAAGCTAATCAAGCTATTAATTCTTAGGAGGACAAATGAATGAATATTGAACCAGGGCTTTATTTAGTACTTCTTGCGGCTATTATCATTATTGTGCTTTCGATTCTGCTTAGTGTTGTTCCGGTGATGTTATGGATTTCAGCGCTTGCATCAGGAGTGCGTATCAGCATTATTACTTTGATTGCCATGAGGCTGCGCCGCGTTACGCCTAGCAGAATCGTGAATCCGATGATTAAAGCGACCAAAGCTGGTCTTGATTTAAGCGTTAATCAATTGGAAAGTCACTTCCTTGCCGGCGGTAATGTCGACAGAGTCGTTAATGCCTTAATCGCTGCCCATCGGGCCAAAATTCACTTGGAATTTGAACGAGCGGCAGCAATCGATTTGGCGGGCCGTGATGTCCTGCTAGCTGTGCAAATGAGTGTCAATCCGCGAGTGATCGAAACTCCGAACGTTTCTGCGGTTGCTAAGAACGGGATTGAAGTCAAGGTTATTGCGCGAGTAACGGTACGCGCTAATATTGAGCGTTTAGTCGGTGGTGCCGGGGAAGAAACGATCATTGCTCGCGTCGGCGAGGGGATTGTCACCACGGTTGGTTCCAGTGACTCACATAAGGACGTTCTGGAGAATCCGGATCTAATCTCCCGAACTGTTCTTGGCAAAGGGTTGGACGCCGGAACGGCGTTCGAAATCCTATCCATCGATATCGCAGACGTTGATGTCGGGAAAAACATCGGCGCACATCTGCAAACGGAGCAAGCTGAGGCTGATAAGCGCATCGCTCAGGCGAAAGCTGAGGAAAGAAGAGCTATGGCGGTTGCGGCCGAGCAGGAGATGAAAGCTAAAGTCGTAGAGATGCGCGCTAAAGTGGTTGAATCGGAGTCGCAAGTGCCTCTTGCTATGTCAGAAGCACTGCGCAGCGGTAAACTTGGYGTCATGGATTATATGAATCTCAAAAATATTGAAGCAGACACTCAAATGCGCTCAACGCTCGGCAAAGTTAATGACGGCAAGAGCGAGAAAGACTCCTAGCACATGAGGTGATTGCGTGGAACAGCTATTTGAATTTCTATTTAAACATTGGTATTTGGTTATTATTGCCATAACTTTTTTATATCAACTTCAGAACAAAGGACGCCGAGCGAGTCAAAAAGCGCAGGGAATGGGCATGCCAACATTTGATGAGTCGCCTAGCCAAGCTCAGAAGCGTCCTGAAGCAAGGGAACTGGAGCGGAAGGTAGTTGAGCCAACCCAACCATCGGGAGGCTTACGAGACGAATTCGGTCGTCCTAGCGCCGTGCACAACGCGGCGCCTAATCCTAAGACCAAAGTCTCTCCTTTCAGTTCCCCTAAGCAGGCAAATTTAGATAGCGCATCTGTCTATGCAGGCGATCTTACATCGCCAAGTCCTTTTCCAGAGTCACCTAGTCAAGACCAGCTTCTGCAAGGAGTTGTGTGGGCTGAAATTCTTGGTCCTCCAAAGTCCAAAAAGCCTTATCGCAGGTAACAGCCACTACAGTAAGCACCCCTCCATCAATCGGAGGGGTGCTTTTTGTTTTCCAGTTTTTTCACATAAAACCGTTGCAAACCGCATAATTTGGTAGAAAGCTATGCGACTTTTCTGTCGTTATGATCATCTAGTTAGAGGGGGTAGTACCCAGCTATGCGTCGCTTGAGCCGCAAATGGAACCAGTTCACGGCCAAAATTCTGGATCTTCCCCAGGATGTGGTGCAGGACTTGCCGCGCATCACGATGATCGGCAACGTACAGCTTTATGTGGAGAATCACCGGGGCGTACTCCATTTTTCCAGTGAAAACTTAAAGCTTGAATTAACAAAAGGGACGCTAGAAGTGTTCGGTAAAAACTTGGTCATCCGAGCGATTCTCTCGGAGGAAGTTTTTATTGAAGGCTTGATCGACGATGTCAGATACATGCCATAGATGAAAGACAGGGAAGGGGTGCTGGGTTATGAAACAATCGATGTTCATCGCCCGTTTGCGCGGGTATGTGCGCATTCAAATTAGGGGAAATGAAAGTGGAAGGTTGATTAATCCCATGATGGAGAAGGCGTTCTCCATTTGGGATATTCAAGCTGCCGAGGATGGCAAGCTCGAGCTTAATATTCTGATTAAAGATTTCTTCAAACTTAAGCCGCTGCTCAAACGGACAGGCTGCAGGGTGCATGTACTAGAACGGTACGGGCTGCCATTTTTTATGGAGAGATTGGGTCGTAGAAAGGTCTTTCTGGGCGGGATAGCTGCATTCATTATCGGATTATACGTATTGACGTCCCTGGTCTGGCAAATCACTGTAGAGGGCAATGACCGCATCTCAGAAGCGGAAATCTTACAGGCGGCCTCCAAACAAGGCATACATGTGTATCAGTGGAAATTCAGGCTGAAAAAGRCTGAGGATCTATCGCGGGAGATACAAGGGATGCTGCCAGGAACGGCATGGGTTGGTGTTGAGATACGCGGCACACATATCACGATTAAAGTCGTTGAAGCGACGATACCGGATAAGCAAAAGGGGACGTGCTTATTTCGGGCACGATCGGAGATGAGCAGAATAGCCAAGTGGTCGTAGCTAGTGGTAAGGTAAGAGGTATCGTCTGGTATACCTCCCGAATTGAATCTCCGCTTACGAAAACTTATAAAGCATATACAGGAGAGACGACTAATCGCAATTATCTTGTTTTCGGTACAAGAGCTTTACAAGTAAGTGGCTATGGGAAGCTAGGTTACGAGCATTTTGAAACGATTCCAGAGCGCAAAACACTGGCCTGGCGTTCTTTTACACTACCTATCGGATGGTTGCATGAAAAGGTGATGGAAGTTGATGTCGTAGAGGAGCCCATTGATCCTGCGATCGCCAAAAAGACAGGCCTGGAGCAGGCTAGAGCGAAGTTGCTCGGGTCTACGGGGCCTGATGCTAGACTCGTAGGTGAAAAAATTTTGCATGAAAAATCAGAGAATGGTAAAATTTATATAGACGTGCATTTTGAAGTCGAAGAGAATATCGCCGAAGAACAACCAATTGTCATACGAGGAGAATGAGACCTGTTGGTAGAAAACGCACAATCCGTCAAGCTAACTTTGAAAAACCCAGCCGAAGGGCTGGCATTGTTTGGTCCCCAGGACAAATTTCTGCATGTCATTGAAAGTGAGATTAACGCGCAGATTTTTACGCGTGAAGCCGAAATAACGATTCAAGGTCCGGCTGCGGAAGTGAACTCGCTTCAGCAGCTTTTTGAGGTTCTTCTGCAGCTCATCCGCAATAACTACACGTTAACAGAGCGGGATGTGCTGTATGCCGTTGAGCTCGCGAAGCAGATGAAAGCGGATCAATTGCTGGATTTGTTCAAAGGTGAGATTACGACAACGCATCGCGGTAAACCGATTCGCGTCAAAACGATTGGTCAACGGAAATACGTAGAGACGATTAAGAAGAAGGACATCGTTTTTGGTATTGGACCTGCCGGTACAGGCAAAACGTATTTGGCTGTCGTACTCGCGGTTACGCGTCTGAAGGAAGGCGCTGTCAAAAGGATTGTTTTAACGCGGCCAGCTGTTGAGGCAGGAGAAAGTCTGGGCTTTTTACCTGGCGATCTACAGGAAAAAGTTGACCCCTATTTGCGCCCATTGTATGATGCTCTTAATGATGTCTTGGGACCTGATCAGGTAGCGAAATCTTTGGAGCGCGGTCTGATTGAGATTGCTCCTCTAGCGTATATGCGTGGGAGAACCTTGGACGATTCATTTATTATTCTGGATGAAGCCCAAAATACGACACCTGAACAAATGAAAATGTTTCTGACACGGCTCGGTTTCGGATCCAAAATGGTCATTACCGGTGACGTGACACAAATTGATTTGCCACGCGGCAAGTCGTCAGGACTTGTAGAAGCTGCTCGAATTCTCGATGGGATTGAGGAGCTTGGCTTTATTTACTTTGATGAGCAGGACGTTGTGAGACATTCACTCGTTCAGAAAATCATTGTGGCCTACAATGCTGAGAAGGAAAAGTAACTGTGCTGGTTTGTCAGGTAGAGAGGAATGACCTTCCGTGATGAAAAATGAAGTCCAAATGAAAGGTAAATTTCATTACCAGCTGAACGGATGGAAATACAGTACGGGCATTCGGATACTGTTATTTCTCTTGCTGGCTTTAGTTTTCTATATATCTCTTTATGCAAAGCTCGTTCCTCAGGTATATGACATTGAGTTAGGAACAACCAGTGAGACAACGATTTATGCGCCAAGACAAATTGAGAACGCTATAGCGACGGAACAAGCGAAAGAAGATGCAGCCAAGCGGGTTCAGCCTGTGTATCGCATCGTAAATCTCAAAAATGATACGATCATTGACGCCATTTATGATAAATTATTGCAAATCAATGYAGATGAAGAAGTGAAGTTCGATGACAAAGTAAGCATTTTTCGTCGTGTGATTCCTCAGTTGATCAGTGATTTGGAGAATCAGTCGATTAAGTCGCTTAGCACAAGCGGTCAGTACAATGAAACACTGATTGAGCAGATCCAACAAGGTCTTGCCGAACAGCAGTATCCGCTGCCTGAGGAGTCTTACTTCAAGCTTCCAAGGTTAACGAAAGAAGACTTGACGGCTATGCGCCCTGTAACCAAGGATATCGTCACGAAACTCATGAACGATCAAATTCTTGACGCTCAGACGGCAAGGGCCAAAGTTGCCGAGATGGTGAATACTTCGAACTTAGCGAAAAATACGATGCGTGAAATGGTTACAGAGATTGCGCGAGCTGTCATCACGCCGAATAAGTTCTTTGATCAGAAGGGTACCGATGATGCCAAAGGACAAGCTAGAGAGAATGTTAAACCAGTGTACATCAACAAAAATGATGTGCTCGTCAAGGTCGGGGATGTCATCACCGAAGAGATTTATGCCAGATTGGACAAACTGGAATTGCTCAAAAGCAAAGCGAATCACTTGCCGCAAATTGGTTTAGGGATTCTCTCCGCCTTATTGTCTTTTGTCGTTTCTATGTTCGTCCGGCAGAGCCTGCTTGCGATTAAATACAATAATTCTCAGCTTCTGATGCTTATTTTGATTTTTTCAATTAATATCACGTGTATGAAAATCATCTCACTTGTCCAAAACTTGGACTATCCGTTTATCGGTTATCTAGCTCCTACTGCATTAGGAAGTATTCTGATTGCCATTTTGTTGGATGCACCGCTAGCTTTTATTTCATCGGTCTTATTCTCACTAATGGCAAGTATTATTTTTAATGCGGAGCATACGCTTCTTTTTGACTTCCGGTACGGATTAGTGTCCTTGGTTATTTGTTTCAGTGCGGTATTTACGATTCAACGAGCCAGTCAGCGCGCTACAATTTTGAAAGCGGGCCTAATGATTGCCTTTTTCGCAATGCTTACGATCACATCCATGCTGCTTATGGAAGATCATTTCCAACAGCGTGAAGCGATTATGTCCCTTTCTTTCGCCGCTGCAGGTGGATTATTGACGGTTGTATTCGTTATCGGCTTGCTTCCTTTCTTCGAGGTTGCCTTCGGAATTCTTTCTCCGCTCAAATTGGTGGAGCTTTCGAATCCGAATCATCCATTGCTGCGGAAGCTGCTTACCGAAACACCTGGAACATACCATCACAGCGTCATGGTTGGTAATTTATCAGAGGCAGCTGCTGAGTCTATCGGTGCGGACGGCCTTCTCTGCAGGGTCGGCTCTTATTATCACGATATTGGGAAGACGAAACGGCCGAGTTATTTTATCGAAAATCAGACCAATATTGAGAATCCGCATGATCGCATCGATCCGAATTTAAGCAAATCGATTATTATCGCCCATCCTCGTGATGGTGTTGAGATGCTGAAAGATTTCAAAATGCCCAAAGCGATCAGAGATATCGCCGAGCAGCATCACGGAACGACGCTGCTGCACTTTTTCTATCATAAAGCGGTAAAACAAGCTGAAGAAGAAGGCAGTGAGAAGGAAATCCGTGAGGAGGACTTCCGTTACACTGGGCCCAAAGCGCAGTCGAAGGAAGCGGCTATTGTGGGGATTGCCGACAGTGTGGAGGCAGCCGTTCGTTCACTGCGAAATCCAACCTTGGAACAGATTGATTCTATGGTGCACAAAATCATCAAATCCAGGTTAGATGATGGTCAATTCAATGAATGTGACATCACTTTGAAGGAACTGGATAAAATCGCCAAAACATTGAACGAGACCTTGTTGGGTATTTTTCATGCGAGGATTGAATATCCAAACGAACTGTCGCCTAAGAAAACAGGGACATAAGAATTGACAGGAGGGTGCCGCGTATGGCAAGTATGGATTTAACGCTAGAGTGGAGCAGCGAGCAGGAAGTGAAGGAGATCACGCCGGCTTTTATTGAGAAAATCGAGGAGCTGCTGCGGTTAGCTGGCGAGCTTGAAGGCGTTACGGCTGGTGAAGTTGCCCTTACATTCGTAGACGATGAAGCGATCCAAGAATTGAACAAGCAGTATCGCGATCTGGATAAACCAACCGATGTGCTGTCTTTTGCGATGAGTGAGTTCGGCGAAGATGAGATTCAGATTAACTACGAAGATAATGAGCAGAATAGCGATGAAGGACCCCAGGATGACGATATGGTGTCCGAAGCCTTTATTGAGCCTCTTGGAGACATTATTATATCGGTTCCACGTGCAATTGCGCAGGCTGAAGACTATGGACATTCCGTAGAACGGGAACTTGGTTTCTTGTTCGTTCACGGATTCTTGCATTTAATCGGATACGATCACCAAAGCGAAGACGAAGAGAAGATTATGTTTGCTAAGCAGGAGGACATTTTGCTGAAAGCAGGTTTAACGCGCTAATGACAAACGGCTTCCGTAAATGGCGCAGAAGCTTCCGGTATGCCTACGAAGGAATCAAATATGCCCTAGATACGCAACGCAATATGAAATTCCATTTTTGCGTTGCTTTTCTTGTTTTATTGGCTGCTTTGTTTGCACGATTGCCCAAAACGGATATCCTGTTTATCTTGTTAGCCGTAACCTTAATGATTGTTACAGAGTTGATTAATACGGCTGTGGAAAAGACGGTGGATCTGGCAATGCCAGAACGCCATCCGTTAGCCAAAATCGCAAAGGACGTCGCCGCGGCGTCCGTCTTGGTGTCTGCAGGTTTTGCGGTCATCGTTGGGATGATTGTTTTCTATGAACCCATTGATCAACTGCTGCGTAAATCCAGGATGCAGGATACACAGATATCCGCAGGGACGATTTGGGTGCTCATCGCTTTGGTAATTTTGACCGTCATTGTTATCGAAACGCGTTTCTCGGACAAAGGGAAACTAGTTCGCCCAAGTCTGTTGACAGCGATAGCCTTCTCGATATCGACGGTTATTGTCATATTCGTCTCACAGACAATTGTCGCGCTGCTTGCTTATACGCTTGCTGCACTTATTTTTATTATGCTGTACGACAAAAAGACGCGTCCATTTCCTGCGCTTTTTCTAGGCGCACTTATTGGCACAGTTGTTACAATCCTAGCTTTATCCTGTCTAAACATGTTATAACGTTACTAATACAGAAAGAAGGATGATGGCCATGAATCAACAAGAACTCATTCAGCACGCTAAAGAGGCGATGAAGAGAGCCTATACGCCATATTCCCATTTTAACGTAGGCGCGGCTCTTCTGGATGCGGATGGTCATGTTCATTACGGCTGTAATGTGGAGAATGCCGCATATGGTCCTACGAACTGTGCTGAACGAACTGCGCTTTTCCGCGCAATTGCAGACGGACACAAAGCAGGATCCTTCCGAGCTATTGCCGTCATGGGCGATACGGAAGATCCGATTTCACCTTGCGGCGTATGCCGGCAGGTATTGGTTGAGCTATGCGGGCCAGATATGCCCGTTTATCTAGGTAATCTCAAAGGTGATTTTGCTGAAACAACGGTTTCTGCACTATTGCCCGGTGCTTTTACAACGAAAGATTTGCATTCAAATGGAGGATAATTAGAAGTGGCTAAAAAAGAATTTAAATCAGGCTTTGTCGCAATCATCGGACGTCCGAACGTTGGGAAATCAACGCTTATGAATCAAATCATCGGACAAAAAATCGCCATCATGTCAGACAAGCCTCAAACGACAAGAAATAAGATTCATGGTGTGTATACGTCAGCAAATGGCCAGATCGTTTTTCTGGATACGCCAGGAA
>NZ_JBFTQB010000371.1:0-5790 GCF_056398785.1 Paenibacillus sp. 01T422
TTACGAATTATTAGATAAACAATCAGTCCTATGATTGGGAAAAACAACATCGCTAGCAGAATAATTAATGCAAATTCCGCGCTTTTACCTCTTCTTTTGTTATCCCGATATGCCCATACGCATAAAACTATGTGTGCCAAAAACAGCGCAAAGGATGTTAAAACAAATAATAAAATAATACCTGAGCCAAATGCAACGTTACTAGACAAGTTTGCCCCCCCCCTTTTTTTCGAATTATTAATTTTACGAAATCACAATGAGAAAGTTTCAAGGTTTTACCAAGACAGTAAAAAGTCTTCTGTGGAGCCGCGAGCCAATCTCCGCTTTTGTAAGGCGATGGCGAGTAAATTGCCTTGTTCAGCTTATGGGCAGGACAGCGGAATATCAGGCTATATATCGAGTTCCAGACCAGCAATACCCATTATATGGTATAATAGGAATCTAAAATCGCAGAAATAATCCAAGTTAGGAGTGAAGAAATGAATTTCAACAAAAAGCTAATTATTTTAGTGAAGATCTGTTTATTCATGTTCACTTTTCTGCTTATAAGTGCATGTAGTCAAACCGAGAAATATGAAACCATTGAGGTTTTTGCAATAGAAACACTTGATGATAAACAAAATGATAAAGGATTCTTTGAAAGAACAGGTTACAAGATAGTTAATGCAATAACCACTATTGAGGAAGGGAAAACCCATATGAAATCGGATATTAAATCTATTGAGGATTTTTATGATATGGAAGGTAATTATATAGAAACAGAAGTAATCCATTCCTATGCAAACAAATCTAAGCTGTTGCTCACTGAAGAAGGAGATACCCTTAAAGAAAAACTTCAAGAACCCTCCACAATCCTTATAACCCCTGATAATGCAAAGAATTTAAAATTAAATAATATGACACAGGAAGAAAAAGCACAGGTGAAAGAACATGTACTAGCATTTATTGAAAAGATGTAAGAAGCAAATCATTTTATGGGAATCAGCCAATGTCTGTTGTGTCAAAGTAATGCATTAATTCCCTGTTCGATAAGCTAACGGGCAGAATTGCGGAATTAAAAAATCGAGAAACGAGAGCTCAATAATGGGTTCTATAAGAACTATAAAGGATCTGCCGCGGCAGATCCTTTATACATGCGCACAAAATAAATGATTGAATACATACGTCATGTATATACATCTGTCCAATCAAAGGTTAAATAACTAACGTATCTTATAAAGCAGTGAAATAGCTCATGTACAAAAGGAGTGGTATGAATGGGATATGGAGTAGGAGTTGAAGGGCATCGTCGTAATCATATGGCTGAAGTTTTAGTTCTCTTTATTCTTTTGGTTATCATTACTATGGCTTTTGCATGGTAACCTTGTCAAATGAGTAAAAGAAAAGGCTCTGGGTAGATTCCCCTAGAGCCTTTCTGTTTGTTAAATGGTCATGTGGGTTGAAGAACGGTTACATGCTCGCAAAAGATAAGTTTTTATACATATTTCCTGATTGGCGTTGTGGGACGGGCAGGCTAACGGAATGGGACCGCAGTTGAAATAAAGGACAAAAATTGCTCGATTAATGATACTCTGCACCCGTGGTATCCTGCAGGAGAACAGTATTGCGTCATCTGACCTGGTTATTGTCCGAGTCTCTTGGCGTTTCCGAATTTGTTGTGCGGTTCATCTGAGATGAATTGTTCGCACTGAATATGTTCGCGTCCAAGCGAGCAGCCTCATCAGATCTATGGACACGCTGTCCCCGAACCTGCTTCGGATTTAAGATGGGATCGGGATATCGTTTACATGATCACCTGTAAGCGAATAAAGAAAGATGCTATGCCGAATACGAAAAAAAGAAGTCGACCATTTCGTTGGTCGACCTCTAATTTTTCTATTGCAAGGTCAAAATTTGTGGACCTTCAGCCGTGATGGCGATCGTATGCTCGTATTGGGCAGCGAGCTTGTTGTCCATCGTCCGTGCGGTCCAGCCGTCTGGATCGATTGTCATGAAGTAGGTGCCTTCGGTGATCATGGGCTCAATTGTGAACACCATACCTTCCTTGATACGGAGGCCTTTTCCAGGCTTGCCGACATGCATATAAGTCGGCTCCTCGTGCAGATCGCGGCCGATGCCATGGGCGAGAAGGTCGCGCACGACGCCGAAACCGTGTGATTCCGCATGCCGCTGAATCGCGCTCGTCACGTCGCCGAGTCGATTGCCAGGCAGCGCCTGCTCGATGCCCAGGTCAAGACATTCCTTCGTGACACGCATCAACTTCTCGGCCGTCGGCGAGATTTGCCCGACTGCATAACTCCAGGCCGAATCACCGAGCCAGCCATCGAGCTCAGCAACCGTGTCGATCGTCACGATATCGCCTTCCTCAAGTGGCTTATTGCTAGGGAAGCCATGTGCGATTACATCGTTGGCGGAGGCACAGGTCGCATATTGATAGCCCTTGTAGCCTTTCTGGTATGGCTTTGCGCCGTGCTTCAACATAATGTCCTCGAATATGCGCTCAATCTCGTTGGTGGTAATACCCGGTTTGATAAGCGGGGCGATTGTACGATGGCATTCAGCCACCACTTGGCATGCCTTGCGGATAGCCTCAATTTCATGCTTGCTTTTTAAAATGACCATATTCGTATCAGGACTCCTTCGTAATAGCTTGCATAGCGAGTCGGGCGATTCGATCGACGTCCAGGTCGGAATTGCCCGCATAGTAGTGCAGCCCACAGCAACCGACCAGCACGGCAAGCATATGGTCGACGCTGTCGTCTTCGCACTGGGCGATCGATTGGAATGGAACGTACAGCCGTTCCATAAATTTTCTTTTGGCGTGGTGTCGATCCCTTTCAGGCAAGCCTGCATAATGTTCCGCCGCCATTTTGTAGACGAGATATGCGCGGGCGTCTGACTGCCACAGCCGGAGCAGCGCTTTACAATACGTCAACAACTGCCCGTCATCCGGGGGGCTGCCGCTGATGTTCGCCCATTTTGCGATAACTTGCTCGCATCGCTCGAAGCCGCTTCCTAACACATCTTCTATTAATAAATGCCGGTTGGGGTAATAATGGTATACTGTGCCGTAACCAAGCCCTGCCTCGCGGGCGACGTCGCGAATATCAAAGCTGCCGCCCGTGCGAAAGTAGGAGAGCGCGGCGACGTCCAGGATCTGTTCTCTGCGCTGTATGCGTATGAGCTCATTTTGTTCTTTGGTACGGGGGCACATAGCGTGTTAACCTCCTTATATAGACCTGCAAATTTGTCAATATAAAAATAGTAACGCATGGGGTGGAGAAATGCAAAAGATTTTTTGTTGTTCGATAAAATGAAGTACTAAACAATAAAGAACTAGACCGTAATAATAAAGTTGTAGACTGGACGCTGGCGTTAACCTAAACATTCCTGTAATGACTAAGATTTGGACTTTGTCAAAAAAGGAGCGCCTCGGTATGATGGGTTTGTGCACGGGTTCGAAACCCAATACCATCAAGGAGGCGCTCTTACTATGAAGTTTAAACAAAGCGATGGACAAAATCAACGTATTGAACGAATTTCCACTTCTCATCTTGTAGTAGGAATCGACATGGCAAAGGAAATCCATGTAGCTCAGGCTACTAATTTCCGGGGGATAGTTCTCGCTAATCGACACTTACCATTTACTAACGACCTTTACAACGGTGGATGAATGAATTACAACAGAAGCACCAATTGAAGACCCTAATCATTGGTATGGAGCCAACAGGACATTACTGGTTTAACCTAGCTAATTGGCTCTCTGACAAGGGGATAAACGTAGTAATGGTAAATCCAGCAACCACCAAACGCAACAAGGAAAACCAAGATAATGTCCTTCCAAGAGTGATCCTAAGGATGCACTTGTCGTTGCAGATGCTGTCTGCCGAGGCTATTACTATGAATACACGCGCCAGGCTACTGTCTTTCAAAGGTTACGTACCATTATGAGTGACCGGGAATTTTGGGTAACGAATAGTGTAAGGCTTCAGAACCGGATTATCCGTTGGTAGAGGTAATAACAGGTTGGAGAGAGCATATGAAACGAGCAGGTGGTTCTACGGGTACTCAGAAAGCATCGCAGCTTATTTCACAAGCCAAGCAGAGTGTGGGAGAAAAGACAGCTCTTCAAGAAGCCAAATGAGACTTAGAGAGGCTAATAAATGAGTTTGAACGTATCGTTGAAGTATTAGAAAAGATTGAAAAGGACCTTCAAGCATTGCTTAGTGAAATTCCGATGGCCAATCAGCTTCGAACACTCAAAGGTCTGGGTCCAATCTTCACAGCGGCTATTCTATCATGTGCTGGCGACCTTAGACAGTATGCTCATGGACGTCAGTTACTGCGTAAAGCAGGACTAAACTTAGCCGAAAGAATGTCTGGAAAACACAAAGGACAGATTAAACTTTCGAAACGGGGAGATTCTACGCTGCGCAAATATTTGTATCTTGCGACGATCACGCTAGTAGGCACGAATCCAGTCTTCCGACAGATGCATGAGAATAATGTTCAGATTAAGCAAATGAAGAAACAACAATCGCTTTTTAAGCTGCTTGGAAAACTGGCTCGTATTCTGATTGGCATTGTTCAAAGAGGAGAATCTTTTTTACCTGAAAAAGCTACCCCTAATTATCTTCTCGTTGCCTAAGACTTATTGTCAATAACGTAGATTGACTCATTCGCAGGATTTTCACAAAGAAAGCACGGAGGACCGAGTTCGTTCTTCATAAGGGCATAGACCCGTTGAGCCGTGGGAGGGTGAACCTCTAAGGATTTTGTGGAGTATGCGTGCAGTAGAATAGGATTTGGAGAAATGTTCCATATGTTCCTCTATTCCCGCATGTCCAAAATATGAATCAACGGATCTGTTTAACTTCGTTTCTGAAAAACAATAATTATTAAGGTGATGAAAACCTGCGAATGAGTGAGCATACGTGAGAAAAACCCTTAAAACCGAGGGGGAACGTTAGTGTTACAAGAAGCAGCTTGCCGCGATAGCTGCTTTTTATTATCTAGTCTCTCATGAAGCATATAAGTGTGTAACAACTTTAGACCTTACTCAACCTTATTTTTGAACACCAAGGCGTCACGGTCCGCGGCTTGCGGCGGCTGTTCCAACCAACAGTGTTCAATCATAATATTTGCTCCATCTTCAACATAATTTCCAACCTCAAGTGTAAGACGTCCCAATTTTTCGGCAACATCATGTCTGGCACACATCGATAAAGCATTCCCATATGCTCTTATTCTCATAGCAAACATGTCCAGCTTATGGAACATCATCAATTTGTTTATGAAAGCATACTATCTACAACTCAACATGTTGATTCGCGAACTGGGTAATTTGGAGATTGAAGAAATATCCTTAAATATGCTAAAAGTTTATTTTGCAAGGGCATCAGAGCGATTAAAACCGAGTAGCTTAGGTCATCGAATTTCTTAAGATTACCTGTCATTCTCATCGGGAGCATGCTCTGTTGGAGTTTCTGTACTGTACAGGCTGGCGTGATGGTGAGGTTCAGAAAATAAACATTGAAGATGTTAATTGGGAGAACTGTTCAGCAATTGTGAATGGTAAGGGTTCTAAACAAAGAGGGGGTATATTTCACAACCGAGTGTAAGGTTTTGTTAAAAGATATTTAGAGAGCCGTGGGGATACTTCTTGTAAAGCATTGTTTGTTGCTGAAACGAATCCGACCCGACGATTGTCGATTCCAACAATACGTTGGGCATTAAAAAGGCTGGCATAAAGAGGGGGGGATTAATGCTAATGTATATCCTCATCGATTC
>NZ_JBFTQB010000372.1:0-8321 GCF_056398785.1 Paenibacillus sp. 01T422
AAGATAATGCAGGTCATACAGGCGTAGGTGAAGTACCAGGCGGCGAGAATATTCGTAAAACGCTTGAAGATGCGAGTCCATTGCTTATCGGCCAATCGATTGGTCAATATAATAACATTCTTACTACGGTGCGCAAGCAATTCGCTGATCGCGATATGGGAGGACGCGGTTTGCAGACTTTCGATCTTCGGATCACGATACACGCCGTCACGGCTTTGGAAGCTGCACTACTTGATCTTTTAGGTAAATTCCTTGATGTTCCCGTTGCTGCACTGCTAGGAGAAGGTCAACAGCGCGAAAAAGTAGAGATGTTAGGCTACTTGTTCTACATAGGTGATCGCAAGAGAACAAATCTTCCGTACCTGGGAGCAGAGGACGCTGTGAATGAGTGGTTTCGACTACGTCATGAGGAAGCGCTTACACCTGAGGACGTCGTGAAGCTTGCCGAAGCGGCTTATCAGCGGTATGGCTTTAATGATTTTAAATTAAAAGGAGGCGTACTCCGTGGTGAGGAGGAGATTGAAGCGGTCACTGCGCTGGCGGAACGTTTCCCTCAAGCAAGAATTACACTTGATCCTAACGGGGCTTGGTCATTAGCTGAAGCCATTCACCTATGTCGTGATCAGCATCACGTATTGGCTTATGCCGAAGATCCGTGTGGAGCAGAAAACGGTTATTCAGGCCGTGAAATCATGGCCGAGTTCCGGCGAGAGACTGGCCTTCCTACGGCAACCAACATGATCGCCACCGATTGGCGCCAGATGGGGCATACGATCCAGCTGCAATCTGTTGATATTCCGCTAGCCGATCCACATTTCTGGACGATGCAAGGCTCTGTTAGAGTAGCTCAGATGTGCCATGAATGGGGATTGACGTGGGGATCTCACTCGAACAACCATTTTGATATATCGCTTGCCATGTTTACCCATGTGGCAGCCGCAGCGCCGGGGAAAGTTACGGCAATTGATACGCATTGGATTTGGCAAGAAGGACAACAGTTGACCAAGGAGCCGTTTCAGATTGTTGGCGGCATGGTGGATGTTCCGAACAAGCCAGGTCTGGGCGTAGAAATTGACATGGACGCCATTGAGAAGGCGCATCAGCTATACAACAAGGAAGGTTTGGGTGCGCGCGATGATGCGCTGGCCATGCAATTTTATATCCCAAATTGGAAATTTGATCACAAACGTCCTTGTCTTTTGAGGTAGAGGATCTACGGAGGCGTGGAGAAACGCGCGATCGCTCTCCGGCAGTTTAAATGAAATTTGTTATTGGCAGATGAGGTGGAAGTTGGTTGTTTGGCGAATAGAGGGATGGGATCGTGCGGGAAGTGAAAAGTAGCTAACAGCAAGGCCTGACGGACTTTGATCCGTCAGGCCTTTTTGAGTAGATAAGAAAGAAAGTATAAGTTTTTACGTATGCTCCACTCTACCTTGACAAACGCACTCGTCCTAAAAAGGACGACGAAGTCGTTTAACCTTGTGCGAGATGGCATTACTTTGTTGGTATAACGCCTTTGCTGATTGCCGTCAACTCCATCTTGTCATTGTAAGCGAGTGCGTACCATGGCTCTGCCGCTGATTCAGCTGGTACTTGAACTTCAATTTCCCAAGGAGCCTCATAACTGACGCCAAGAAGCTGATTGCCTTGGTAAATGGCGATTGCAAATGGGGGCTCGCCCCGCTCATTCTCAAGCTTAGGATTGACAAGAAGGGTTTGCTTGCCAGCAGGAAGTGATTGATCTAGAACTGGCGTATAGCGATATTGAATAGGGTCAACACCCGTCTCGACCTTACTTAAGAACCAATCAGAGGTAATTAACCTTTGATATAATCCGTCCAAGAATGGGTTCTCCCCGATATCGTACACAAAGGTCCCATTGGTTCGAATGGCCTGAGCTCGACTGAAGTTAAAGTACGTGATCGCTTTAACCTGTGGAAATAATCGCGGCAGCAAACCGTACATGTAGCCCATTTGGCCTTCAGCCCAGCTCCAGTAAGTTTGGTTCGTAGGCAAATAGGTGTGTGCAATAGCACCCTCTGAAATCATGATAGGTTTATGGCTATAACGCTTGTAGAGAGGAGTGAAGGTATCGATTACGGTCCCTTTTAGCTGTTCTTTATCCGCTGCGTAGGGCGTGTTATATAAGGAGAAACCAACCCAGTCTACGAAGGGGTCCCCTGGATAGTAGTCGTCGATCGTATTTGACGGCGAGAAATTAGGCGACCAAACCATCGCGACATTAGGTGCTTCTTCAGCCATGATGTCGTGGATAAGACGGAATTTCTCTATGTATTGCTGTGGATTTCCGTGCCATGGCACCCATGCGCCATTCATCTCTGATGCATAACGTAAAAAAATTGGAATCCCGGAAGCCTTGGCTTCCCGCGCGAAGCGGCGGACGTATTCGTCATCCTGCACGTCGTCCAAGCCAAAGCGTGGTTCCCAACCGATCTGGAGGGCGCCGCCAAGTTCCTTAACTCTTTCGGCCGTCCGTGCCGGGAAATACGTGTTCGTATCGGTCTGTACCTTCCTCCATCCGACATAAGCCAGATAAAGCGCGTGCTTTCGTCCGTACACGTCTTCAATTTTCGTAACATCGTAGCCGACCCTGCGATCTGCCCCTAGCATACCAATATAAGTCCCCGATGCTGGTTCGTGTTTGGCAAGACTGGAAGATTCCGTTGCCAAAGGCACGCGGAGATAGAGTTCCATTTTCGTTGAAGGAGATTGGATGTTAGGTAAATCATTAGTTAGGGGCGATAGGGAAGGAAGTCCGGCTGAGTAAGCTGCGATTCGTTCTCGGTATACAGCAGGGAAGATGTAAGCCTCCGTAGATTCAGTATGTTCATTGTATTCTCAAACGCAGGAGACGGTCAATGGAACTATCCCTTGCGTTCTTTCTTTTATATGAAACCTTAAGAAAAACTTATGAATTAGTTATTCATTTGTTGCTATAAAATCTTGCTGAAAGATATTTGGAGCAATCGGCTGATCGTGATCTGAATCCATTGTTTGCACGCTAAATTTCCGTTCCATACAGGAAGCGAAGCCCTTGCTCATAAGGCCAACCGTCCGTTCCGATACACGCAAGCCCTCTTTTAAAAGTTCTTTGTATATTCGTGGGCTGCCATAGATTTCATGCTTGAGTTGATACCATCTATTTCGTTCCCTGAACCGACTCGGCGCTGAATAGAGGTAGATTTTCCCTCTATTTCTGCGGAGACACGTCCTGATGTATCGCAGCTTTGGAACTAGGCTACCACTGCGTGGATCGATTGCTTGTATTAACGCCGAATACTCCTGTTATTTTCTGCAACTGATCCATTTTTTAGGGAATAACTGGAATTTCTACAGCTAATCTGGTCAAATTCAGGGAATTTCGCATGCTGCAGATGGAATAGCTGGAGTTTCTCCATCTATTTCATTCCCTGAACCGACTCGGCGCTGAATAGAGGTAGATTTTCCCTCTATTTCTGCGGAGACACGTCCGGGTGGATCGCAGCTTTGGAGCTAGGCTACCATTGCGTGGATCGATTGCTCACCCAAGTTAGCTTGTCAACGCTTGTAATGATGCCGGGGATTGCCGGAATGGAGTGTGCTGGAAAGTGAGGGAAAACAGATGATAAGCCTTATTTCCTTTTAGGGTTTCTATTTTTATAGGTTTTTTCCTTGCTCTAAGCCATAAAAACATTCGTTATTTCATGCGAAAATCATCCAGAGTGTGCAAGAGATTGAAGCCGTAATTTCGCTCATCGGATTCCTATAACTGCTGCAGAAGAATTTAGTCAACCAGCCATGGGGATTAACCGAATTGTTGATAGACTGCAGCGTTCTCAGCAATGATCTCGTCGGTCAGTTGGTGGTAGACTTACTTTCCAGCTGCGCTAAGCGAATATGGAAATTCGATTATCATTTCAGTGGGGATTGCCATGATTCTTGCCTTTATACATATAAATCACAAGTTTCACCTTATATAAAAGCTGTTCCAAAGGTTGAGAGAACCTAGGAGCGGCTTTTTTGCCTTTACAATTACTTATCTTGCTGCTAACACAGCAATAATATTTCTAAGTTAAATTAAATGTGTGGGAACGGTCTCACATACAGAAATGAGGTCACAGCATGGAGCATACGATTAAGGAAATTGCCCTGCGCGCCGGTGTATCCAAATCAACTGTATCTCGGGTGATATCTGGCAAGGGCTATACCAGCTTGGAAGTACGCAATAGAGTGCTGCAGCTGATAGAAGAATTACAATATAAGCCCAATGCCGTAGCAAGGGCTATGGTTTCACAAAGAACACATAATATCGGCGTTCTGATTTATCGCCGGCATCATCCGATTGCGTCCCATCCTTTTTATGGGAAAATCCTTGACGCCATCTTGATGACAGCTGCAAGCATGAATTATTCCGTTTTCGTTACGACGGATCATGAAATGTCGCTGCGCTCGGCGGATTTTATGATGGAGAAAAGGGTGGACGGGCTGATCCTGATAAGTCGTTTGCAGCAGAATGTCATTGATTACATTGCAAACTTCGGAGYTCCCTATGTCATGGTCAATGGCTCAACGGATGTCGATGGTGTCATGCACATTGTCAATCAAGACGAAGAAGGCGGGCGAATGGTCGCTGAGCATCTCACCGATCAGGGTCATCACCGAATTTTCGTGATCGCCGGACCACAGACGCATCGCAGCCATAATTTGAGGCTGAAGGGCTTCAAAAATCATTTGAAAGAATCGGGGATTCGATTCCCGTCAAGTTCAATCTTGCAAGCATCGACGTCCACCTTTGGAGAAGGGTATGAGTTAATGCGTGCCCACTGGGAGGAGTTTCGTGCAGGCGGTTATACATCACTATTCGCAACCAACGATATGATAGCGCTAGGCGCTATGAAGTTTATGCTGGAACAGTCGGTACGTATTCCTGAACAGGTAGCGGTTGTAGGCTTCGATGATATCGACTTTGCCGCTATGTTTTCACCCTCTCTGACAACGATCAGGGTCAATACAGAGGAGATGGGGACTCAGGCCTTTAGCTTGTTGGACAAGCTTATCCGTCAAGAAGCAAACATTGAGAATCCTAAGCACCTTGTGCCCAAACTTATTGTTCGTCAATCGACCCAAATATTATCCATTGAAAGGAGTGGTTAGTCCGCATGCGTTGGTATCTAAAAGCGATAGGCCCACGTAAAATCGTGGAATTCCTCATCTTGGTTGTGTTCGTCATCTTTTTCTTGGGCCCGCTGCTCAATCTGGCCATTCTGGCTTTTACCGGCAAATGGACATATCCCGATATCTTACCGCATGAGTGGTCGCTGAAATGGTGGGCATTTGTGTTCCAGCAAGAAGATATTGCGAAATCGATCGGTTTGTCTTTTGTCATTGCAACGATTGTAACGGCACTTTCTATCGTGCTTTGCATTCCTGCAGCCTATGCGTTTGCGCGCATCCGATTTCCGCTGAGCAAGTTTTTCTTGTTCTCATTCCTTCTAACTCATGCTTTTCCGAAAATGGGACTTTATGTTTCGATTGCTGTGTTGTTCTTCAAACTCGGACTAATGAACACATTAATCGGTGTTGTTTTGATTCATATGATCAACGTGCTCATGTTCATGACTTGGATTCCAACGGCTGCTTTCCGTAATGTGCATATGGCTCAAGAGGAGTCAGCAAGGGATGTAGGGGCGAGCCCGTTTCGAGTGTTTCGCAGCATTACACTGCCAATGGCCATGCCGGGAATTATCGTAGCTTCAATCTTTACATTCCTTAATTCGCTTGATGAAGCGCAGGGCACATTCCTGGTGGGCATCCCTAACTACAAAACGATGCCGATTGTTATGTATTCGATCATCAGCGATTATCCGGCCTATGCAGGTGCAGTATTTTCCATTATTTTAACAGCACCGACCATTATCCTTTTGCTGGCTGCACAGCGCTTTGTGAGCGCAGATATTATGTCCAGCGGTTTCCAACTCAAATGACGACAGAACCATTCATAAATAGAAGGGGGCACACATGGACATTCAGCTTTCAGTTCAACAATTGACGAAACGCTATAAAACAGGAGAAGGCGTTACAGGAATTTCTCTTGATGTTCGTAAAGGCGAGTTAATCACACTGCTTGGCCCTTCAGGCTGCGGTAAAACAACCGTTCTTCGCAGTATCGGAGGATTTCTAGATCCAGATTCAGGCGACATTCTCATTGAGGGTAAAAGTGTACTTCAAGCGCCTCCAGAGAAACGTCCGACATCCATGGTTTTTCAAGGTTACAATCTATGGCCGCATATGACGGTATATGATAACCTCGCATTCGGTCTTAAAATACGCAAGCTTAAAAAGGCGGAAATTGATAAGGCCGTGAACGAAGTGCTGCAGCTGGTTCGCTTACCTGGAGCTGAGAATAAATATCCGGGTGAACTTTCCGGCGGTCAGCAGCAGCGTGTTGCGGTTGCAAGATCTCTGCTCCTGAAACCAGCTGTTCTTCTGCTCGATGAGCCTTTCTCCGCACTAGACGCTAAGCTTCGTCACGAGATGAGGGAAGAGCTCAGGGAAATTCAATCCAAAACAGGTCTAACAATGGTCTTCGTCACTCATGATCAGGAAGAAGCATTATCGATTTCGGATCGTATTGTCGTTATGAATCAAGGAAATATTGAACAAATCGCTTCACCGCAAGAAATTTATGATGAACCAAGTACGTTGTTCGTTTCTCAATTTATCGGCAAAATGAACTTTTTGAAAGGGGTGATCGCTGCCGAACGCGTTACCGTTGGGCATCTAAGTTTTCCAAATCCAAAAAATCTCTCCGGGCAAGTACAACTTGCTGTTCGACCTGAAGATGTGATTATAGAAGGTGAAGAAGGACAAGGCCTCGCCGGTGTGATCAAACRGGTGATGGTGCTTGGACATTATGCTGAAGTATCCATTGATTTACCTCAATACGGAACAATCCGGGCATTTCAACCAAGGGATTCTGTCAAGGATCTCCATACAGGGCAACAGGTAAAAGCAAATTTTGCAAAAGTGATTGCATTTTCAGTAAATTAAACCCAATCCAAGGAGGCAACACCATGTTACGTAAGAAATCCGCAATTACACTTGTAACTCTAATGACCGCTACGGCCGCTTTCATCTCCGGGTGTGGTAATTCAGCGACAAATGCAGGTTCTGCAGCTCCAAGCAACGCACCGGTTAAAACAGCGACAGATAGCAAACCAGTTGAATTCAACTTCTATTTTACCGGCTCGCAAAATGTGAAAGATCTATGGGATACGTTGATTCCTATGTTTGAAAAGCAAAATGYAGGTGTGAAAGTAAAACCGGTTTATATTCCTTCAGGAACTGGCGCACAACCAACTTATGACCGTATTATGGCTGCCAAACAAGCAAATAAAGGGTCTGGCGACATCGATTTGTATGAAGATGGCTTGTCTAATGTCACACGGGGACAAAAAGATGATCTGTGGGACTCCTTAGCAGCTGACAAAATTAAAAATCTAGCAAGTGTTGATGAAAAAACGTTAAAAGATATCTCTAATCTCGCTATTCCATACCGCTCATCTGCTGTTGTCCTGGCTTATAACAGCGATAAAGTAAGTGCTCCTCCAAAAACGTTGGATGAACTGTATGATTGGATCAAGAAAAACCCGTCCAAATTCGCCTATAACGATCCATCCACAGGTGGCGCTGGTAACTCTTTTGTAGCAACTGCTCTGTATAAATTCTTGCCAGAAGAAGCGATTCACAATTCCGATCCAAGCGTTGAAAAAGGTTGGGATCAAGGTTTTGCGCTACTGAAGGAACTCGGGAAATCCGTGTATGGCAAAGGTATTTATCCAAAGAAAAACCAGGGAACTTTAGATTTGTTGACAAGCGGCGAAGTAGATATGATTCCAGCTTGGTCAGATATGGTACTTGAGCAAGTCGCGAAAGGTCAACTTCCGAAATCAACAAAAATGGCGCAACTGACGCCTGGATTTAACGGCGGACCAACGTACTTAATGGTGCCTAAACTGTCCGAGAAGAAAGAGGCTGTTTATAAATTCCTGGATTTCGTTCTTTCACCTGAAGCTCAAGGCGTAGTTGTAGACAAAATGCATGGTTTCCCAGGGATTAAGCTTTCTAACATGTCCAAAGAAGTTCAAGATTCATTCAAAGGTGCGTCCGAAGGATTCCGTTCTTTCAATATCGGCGAACTTGATAAAGATATGACGAAACGCTGGCAAAGTGATGTTGCTGCACAATGAGTAAACAAATGAAAATGGGGATATTCGGATTACTTCTGGTTATCCCCTCTTTTTTATTACTCTTCGTCACTG
>NZ_JBFTQB010000373.1:0-5782 GCF_056398785.1 Paenibacillus sp. 01T422
AAGTCCTTGTTCCATATATTGTATGGTCGTTTTTTTACTATATTTATAATCCGTGGTTATGGACGCCAGGACATCCATTTAAGATAGAACCGCGTGTGTTCCTGGAGCAGCTGAAATGGGCTGATTCCGGCTATCATTTGTATTTTATGATCATTATTGTGCAGTTTTACTTGTTGTTTCCACTGTTAGTTTGGGCTGTGAGGAAAGCTGCCTGGTTCCGCAAAACGCTGGCGCTCTGGGGGCTGGCTATTCAGGGCGGCGTGTACATATACAGCCATTGGTTTGGGGCAATCGACCACAAGCCGGAGCTGTGCATCACCTACTTCGCATACTTCCTCATCGGAGGCGCAATCGGCATGAACTACGGAGCATTCCGCGAATGGCTCGAACGGAACAAAGGCTGGGTCATCCCGACTTCGATACTCAGCGGCCTTGTCTATACAGGGCTCTATCTGCTAGGCCTAAAAGGGTATACGTTTGAAAATACCTGGTTTGAGGTATTGTGGCTAATCTATAGCATCGGGATCGGCATTAGCTTTATCTGGGCTGGAAAGTGGCTCCTGCACAAAGCAGCGCCAGTGGCGCGCTTCTTTGTATCACTCGGGTCCGTGTCGTTTGGTGTGTACCTTATGCATCCAGCGCTGCTTTCTTTGTGGAAATATAAAGTTCATACGCCGGGTTCTATTGTGCTCTTTCATATGTACAATGTGATTGTGCTAGTACTGATCGTAGCGATTCCTTGGTTACTAACGCTGCTGTATCGTAAGGTAAGGAAAGTAATGGGTATTTGATATAAAAAGGACAGTGCAGGGTGTTTCCTGCGCTGTCCTTTTTTGACATGTGATCGGGGGGCTGATTTCAGGGAACTGTAGTCCGCTATTTTGCCTGAAAAAGCACATTTTATTCGCTAGGGGAACTACAGTTCGCTATTTTGCTAATTTCTGCGCAAATGGGGAGGATAGCGAACAAATAAGGGCCTGTAGTTCCGCGTTATAGAGAAAACAGCTTGTATTTCCCAGAATAAGGGACTCCAGTTCCCAGTGTGAAAGCCTTAGCTCTAATTTCTGCTATGGCAAGGGCTAGAGACACTCTATGTTGTATTTTGTGCAACGAAAAACCGAGAAAAGGTTGAAATGTAGAGTTACGTTGCACAAAGTACAACCATTTTCAGCTCAAATAGCCCAAATCAGCCCCTTCTCGCTCTCTACGTTGTACAAAGTACAACATAGTGGAGCGAAGGCACTGAATTTCAATCCTTATGTTGTATAAACTGCAACATACCGAGAGTGGGGCGCCAAGAAATCAAGAAATCAAGAAATCAATACCCGCGCTGATATTGCTGCGGGATATAGGGATGCTCATGCCCTAGCTGAACAGCAGCATGCGTTGCCCAATACGGGTCGCGCAGCAAGCCGCGCGCGATGGCGACAAGATCCGCATCCTCGTTAACGATGATGGACTGCGCCAGTTCCGGTTCCGCCAGCATGCCGACGGCGATAACCGGCACTTGCAGCGCCTCGCGGATTTGCCGCGCGAAAGGCACCTGGTAACCGGGGGAATTGCCCGGTTTCCGCTGCCCTGCAAGACCTTCCCCGCCTGAGCTCACATGAAACGCATCGACGCCTGCGGCTTGATACGCTTTGGAGAGTTCAATGGCGTGGTCAAGATCATAGCCGCCGTCAGCGTACTCAACAGCAGAAATACGGAAAATCAGCGGCATGTCTGCAGGCATTTCTTTTTTCACAGCTTGAATGACTTCTACGCCAAATAGGGCTAGATCTTGCCCATAGACATCGTCTCTTTTATTCGTGAGCGGCGATTGGAATTGATGGATCAAATAACCGTGAGCGCCATGCAGCTCGATGGTATCTACGCCGGCTTGCACCGCGCGGCGAGCCGCATCGCCGAACAGCTGCACAGTGTCTCGCACCTCGTCTGTCGTTAAGGCTCGTGGCATTTTGTAGGCATCTCCTGGGAAAGGGATAGCCGATGGCGCGACAGGAACTTCCGCATCCTCAGCTTTGCGCCCTGCGTGGGCAATCTGGATGCCGATTTTTGCGCCATGCGCATGAACGCCATCAATAATTCTCGCGAAAGCAGGGATATGATCGTCGGACCAGATGCCCAAATCGTGATCTGTGATACGGCCATCAGGATGCACATCCGTCATTTCCATAATCAGKAGGCCAGTGCCCCCGATTGCCCGGGAGAGATAGTGGACATAGTGCCACTCATTAGGTATTCCGTCTTTAGCTGTAACTGAATATTGACACATCGGGGCCATGACGATGCGGTTTCTTATTTGTAAGCCTTTCAGCTGATAGGGTGAAAATAAATCTTTTTTCATATGATGTACCTCCTAGGATATAAATATATAGAAATATAGATATTTGCCGCCGTTAGCTTGGAGCGTTGGGCAAAACTATGTACCTTAGTATCGGTTGTATTATAATTAAATTCAAGTAGCCACTTTTAAGTGCTATAGTAACTAAAAGTATACTAATGGGAGAAAGGTTGCATCTATATGAACGAAATCATTCAGTTATTGCAAAATCATCGTTCGATTCGCAAGTTTACAGATCAACCCGTCACAGATGAGCAGTTGCAAGACATCCTAGTCTCCGCACAAGCGGCTTCAACCTCCAGTAATATGCAGGCATATAGCGTTATTCACGTATCAGATAGCGAGTTAAAAAGCCAGCTTGCCGGGTTCGCCGGCAATCAGAGCTACGTAAGCGAATGTCCGGTGTTTCTCGTGTGGTGTGCCGACTTGCAACGCTATTCGCAAGCGTCACATCGGCATGCGGACACGCCGATAACTGGCAATGCTGAGAATTTCATCATTGCCACTGTCGATGCTGCACTCGCTGCGCAGAATGCAGCCATTGCGGCCGAGTCGCTCGGACTCGGCGTTGTCTACATCGGCGGGCTCCGCAATAAGCCCGCTGAGGTCACCCAGCTGCTGGGCCTGCCGCAGCTGGTGTACCCCATCTTCGGCATGTGCATCGGCACGCCGGATCAAGAGCCGCTGCAGCGTCCGCGGCTCCCTCTTGAAGCCGTATACCACGAGAATCGGTATACGGATAACGAAGAAGCGGTTCGTCAGTATGACGAGACGATCCGCGACTACATGAACGTTCGTACGGGAGGCAAGGTCGATACGACGTGGTCTAAGGAGATGGCGGGCAAGGCGCTGCGGCCCCGCGAGCATATGAAAGCTTTTCTTAACTCGCAGGGCTTCGGAGAGGTGTAAGCTTTCGATCCTTTTCGCGATGCACTCATATTTCCAGAACTTGTCTCATACATATGAATGAGGATGATGAAGACAGGCTTGGAGAGTTTATCAGGCGAAAGGAGTGTGATCAGGTTGAAAGGCTTTAGAAATGTCGTGTACATGAGCGTAGCGCTGGGCATGCTGATATATTCGTTACCCCAATTGCAGCTTCGGGACGTGGGTTCCCTGCCGATGATTTTTAGCAGCATTTGGATCGCTATGGCGCTTCTTGTTATTGCGTCACATTTGCATCAGATTCTAGGTGTGGATGAAGAGAAACGCAGAGAGCTTAAGCGCATTAACCGGATGAAAAAATGGCAGCTGGAGCAGCTTGTTCAAGGCCGCAGAAAAATGCTGCAATTTCGTAAATAACCCGAAAGGGATCAAGTTAAGCTTTACCTTTTGACATCGAACATATGTTTGGTATAATACAAATGAAGCATCCAATCCAATAGGGTTGGATTTTTCTCATTATAGATGCTGTTCGCATTGTTCTTGCTCTTTCGAACGTTTATACTAGTAGTACAGAGTAGTACAGGAACAGGCGAATGGGGTGTAACAGTTGGATACTCAATCCGTGGATTCGTTAACGAAGCATGAACAAATTTTACGACATATAGAAAGCTTGAAGCTCGGCAGCCGAATCTCCGTTCGCAAGATTGCCAAGAACATGGAAGTAAGTGAAGGTACGGCTTACCGGGCGATCAAAGAGGCGGAGAATCAAGGCCTGGTCTCAACCAAAGAGCGAATCGGAACCGTCCGAGTGGAGAAGAAGCTGCGGCAGAACATCGATAAGCTCACATTTGCAGAAGTCGTGAACATGGTGGACGGACAGGTGCTCGGCGGCTCACGTGGACTGCACAAGACGCTGAATAAATTCGTCATTGGCGCGATGGAGCAGGACGCCATGATGCGATATATCGAAGCAGGCAGCTTGCTCATCGTCGGTAACCGGAACGAGGCGCACAGCTGTGCACTCGAATACGGCGCAGGGGTGCTGATCACGGGTGGTTTTGATACCAGTACAGAAGTGAAGCTGCTTGCCGACAAGCTAGAGCTGCCGATCATTTCAAGCAGTTACGATACTTTTACTGTAGCCTCAATGATCAATAGGGCGATCTACGATCGTTTGATTAAGAAGAAGATTATGCTCGTTGAGGATATCCTGGCATCAGGTGCTTCGCTGTACGCCTTGAAGGCGAATAGCACGCTGAAGGATTGGCAGCGATTGTCGGAGGACACAGGCTACAGCCGTTTCCCGGTCGTTGATGAGTGGAACCGAATCATTGGCGTCGTGACGTCCAAGGATATGGTGGGAGCGAACGCTCTGCAGACGGTCGATAAGCTCATGACGCGCAGCCCGCTTACGGTCACACCGCAGACTTCGGTAGCTTCTGCTGCCCACATGATGGTGTGGGAAGGCATTGAGCTGCTGCCTGTGGTGGATCTGAACCGCAAAATGGTGGGCGTGCTGAACCGTAGCGATGTGCTCAAAGCGATGCAATATATTCAGAAGCAACCGCAGAACGGGGAAACGTTCGAGGATTTGATCTGGTCCGGACTGGAAGAGGTCAGAGATGAGAAGGGGACCCTGCAGTTCCACGGTGTCATAACCCCTCAGATGACGAATCATCTGGGCACAGTGTCAGAGGGAGTTCTGACGACGCTAATGACCCAAGCCGCCTACCGCATTGTACAGGAATATAAAAAAGGCGACCTCGTCATGGACAACATGTCCACCTATTTCCTCAAACCGCTGCAAATTGATTCTAAAATAGAAATACGACCCACCATTATTGAGGTGAGCCGTAAATTTGGCAAAATTGATGTGGAAATTTATCATGCTGGGGCTTTGGTTTCCAAAGCGATGCTGACAGCACAAGTCATCTAGCGCAGCAGACGATCGAAGTGCCCGTGATTGCGAATGCCTGCGAATAAATTAAACAATCCAAGCAGGACCAGTACGGTGCCGAAGATCCGGCGGAAGCTGGACTCGCTGAAGAAGAAGAGCTGAGTGACAGCAATCATCACTAGCATCAAGCCCATGCAAATATTCATGCGAGCTGAGTAAAGACCGCGTTTGGCGGGTTCCTTTTCACGACGCGCCCGGAAGCTGAAGAAGACCGATAGAGCAAGCAGCAGGCAAATGAGAGAGAATAATGAAACTTGAATCGCGAACATGTGGTTCATCCGTCCTTTATAAGCGAGTTTACTGTTAACTTTAGCGATTTTGGGAGGAGAATGCAATCACATCTCGCGCAGATCCTGACAAATGTTTATGTTCGCTTCTCTTGGGCTGTGATCCAAACGGTCAATTCAGTCTGAATTAAGACGATGGATTTCACTTCAACAATATATTTCTTATCATGCAAAATGTAGGTTTTTTGAGTAATCAACTTCTCATAAAGTGGTTGAGCGTCTTTGACATAAGTGGCTCTCTGGCCAATTACGAGCTTGAGCTCGCTTTTGATATCACTTTCTATCTCCTTCTGAATATCTTCGCTAATC
>NZ_JBFTQB010000374.1:0-7749 GCF_056398785.1 Paenibacillus sp. 01T422
GGGCATGCAAGTAGTTGGAATTGCTGATCATGGCAGGAAAGCACTTGATTTATGTCTGGAACTTCAACCAGATATTCTGGTAACGGATATACAAATGCCATTTTGCAACGGATTAGAAGTAGCGATTGAGCTTATGGAAAAGGACATTCCAACGAAAATTATTTTGATAAGTGGTGTACAGGATTTTAACTATGCCAGGCTAGCTCTGAATGTGAAAGCAACAGGTTACATCCTTAAGCCCATTCAGCTGAAAGAAGTGATATCCGTCTTGAAAAAAGCACGGGATACCATTGAAATGGAGTTTCAACGCGATCAGGTCATTCAGCGACTCACGTCGCAACTATCGGAAAACATGTCGTTAATGCGAGATAAGTTTCTAACCAATCTGATTGTGGATGGGATGGAGAGCAACGACGAACTTCAAGAACGTTTAGTGTATTTCAATTTGCCGTTTCGAATCACACAAGACATCACAGTTGCCGTTGCCAAAATTGATGAGTATGAACATCGGGTGCGAAGAGAAGGTGTAGAGCGCGTACAGTTTTTTAACTTTTCCATCAAGAACATCATTGAGCGAACTTTAAATAACTTTCAGGCGGGCATCTGCTTCTCAACAAAAGACAATGAATTTGTCATTATTTTTAACGAGGAATACGGCTATGAAGATAAAATGAATCAAATTTTTGAGGGAATTGAACAATTGCTGATTGATTTCGAAGGGATTTCGCTTTCAATTGGCATTGGAAATTGTGTGAGTGTGAACACGGCTAATCTGTCCTATCGCTGCGCTTGCAATGCTGTAGGCTACAAGTTTTATACCGGTAATAATTCCATCATTCATATTAATGATATTATCGACTCCAATACCATTGATAAAATGAGCGATTTGAATCATAATGCCAGATTGAATGAACTGCAAAAGCATCTGCTAATTGAAATTAAGCTCGGCGAACGTTCGAAAGTGATGAAACTATTCGAAGAATATTATTTGCTGCTTTCAAGAGTCAATCAATTTTCTCAGGAATATATACGAGGTCGTTTTCTGGAATTAGTTATTGACGCTCATCGTGAAATCTGTGAAACCGAAGATGAAGTGGAGGAAGTAAACGTTCACTACATGGTTTCTTTGCAATCGATTATGAGGGTAGAATCCATTTCAGAGATCAAGCCCCATACAAGTAAAATGCTAATCTGCATTGCCGACTACTACTGCGCTAAGTACAACAAGAAACATAACACCTTGGTTGAACGCATTAAAAACTATGTGATCCAGCACTACAAAGAACATATTTCACTCACAGAGATTGCGAACGAAGTGTTCATGTCTCCTACCTATATGTGTGCGGTGTTCAAACGCGAGACTGGAAAAACGATCAATGAGTATATCATAGACATGAAGATGAATGATGCCAAAAAAATGTTGGAAAACACCAGAATGAAAATTATGGATATTTCCGAGAATCTGGGGTATGAGAACTCTCAGTATTTCAGCTACTCATTTAAAAAGTATTCAGGGGAAACGCCACAACAATATAGAAACAAGTTTGTTCTGAAAGTATAAATTTAATACTGAAATGGAGCCTGTTAACATGAAACAATTGACTCTTGGAAATAGTGATTTGAGAACATCAGAGATATCCCTTGGTTGTATGCGAATTGCGGAGATGGAACCTGTAGAGGTTGCACGCTTAATCGAGGCCGCATTGGAATCTGGGATTAACCTGTTTGATCATGCCGATATTTATGGCAATGGGAAGTCGGAGGAAGTGTTTGCGGAGGCTGTCCGCATGAGGCCCGTTGTTCGTGAGCACATATATATCCAATCGAAATGCGGGATTCGGAGTGGGTATTACGACTTTTCGAAAGACTATCTTGTATCATCTGTAGATGGGATTCTGGATCGATTAAATACGGACTATCTAGATATGCTTATTTTGCATCGGCCGGATACGCTAATGGAACCTGAGGAGGTCGCCGAAGCCTTCGATCAGTTGTATGCTAGTGGCAAGGTTCGACATTTCGGAGTCAGCAACCATAATTCCATGCAGATCGAATTGCTAAGCAAATACGTTAATCAGAAGTTGCTTGTCAATCAGCTGCAATTCGGCCCGGCCTTCAGCGGCATGGTCGATGCGGGTCTCAACGTAAATATGCATAACGATTCATCCATTCATCGTGACGGTAGTATTTTGGAGTATTGTAGAGTAAAGGATATAACTAACAGAAATGGCAAAAGCAAGTGAAGTTACACTAAACAAGCAAGAATGGTATGAAATATATCAGGCAGCGGGTAATAAGCTGCCTTAAGGCTTGATACGAAAACCCGCGGCTGTTTGTACAAAGCCAACGTCATAGACAAGGTATTGTACAGAGATCCCAGCCTATTGCTGCGGGTCTCTTTTTTTGTTCGGGTTAGCAGCTTTGAAAATAACATTTCCCAACGGTACATATTTTTGTCTTCCTGTTTAATAATAAGGAACATGAATCCAAGTTTAAAATGCATAGGGAGACAAATATGCCAAACGAAATAGAGGAATTACACATTAAAGAGAGCCGAATGGAACTCGATTATTGGCTGCAACATGACGTTTTTTCACTCAAGTGGTGGATCATCGTTATTGTGAATGTGCTTTTTGTTGTGTTGCTACTTATCAATATGGATCGAAAAAGGACACTCAGCACAGCAATGGCTTTCCTGACCGGTTTTATCATTGTCGGGGTGGTCGACCAAGTCGGCAAATTTTTTGACTTGTGGCGATACCCGCATCAGCTTATGCCGTTTACCGAGAACTTGAATGCCGTCGACTTCTTTGTTGTTCCCTCTATATTTGCGTATATGTATCAGAAGTTTTCTACCTGGAAGTCCTTTCTGATTGCAGATCTAGTGGCATCGCTAGCCGTTTCGTATGTCGGTGAGCCCATCTTTGTATCTCTTGGCATGTATCAGTTGGTGAAATGGTCCTATTGGGAGTCATTGTTAGTGCTGTTTCCGATTGCGATTCTTGTGAAAGCATTCGTTGACGTATCTCACAGCAACGTCTTTCATTTTGATAGCGATCAGGAATTGGTCATAAATTTTAATCATAGAAACAAGAAGAAAATAAGATGAATGGAGAGTTCCGGATGGCGGCTCTTTAACTGGAGATGAATGTATGACGAAAGCAGACTCAATCAGCTCATCAGAGCTGGGGACACTTTGGCTTACCTATCAGCAAAAGACACTCATTCTTCGGGTGTTGGATTATTTCATAGCGAAAACGGAAGATCGTGAAGCAAGGAATATTATGGGAGGCCTATGGCAGGATCTTAATCATTATGTGAATAAAATTACGGATCTGTTCGAAAACCAAGGCATTGTCATACCTGTTGGTTTTACCAAAGGAGATGTCAATTTAGAGGCGCCGAAGCTGTACGACAATGGATTTGATATCATGTTCCTTCGCATATTGAAAGAAATAAGTATGGGCATGTATACGCTCAATTTAAATATGTCCTACCAAGGCGAGGTAATGGATATCTATGAGGGATTGACGGTCGTTACTCAAAATGTCTATAAAAGATCAACCGAATATCTGCTTAAAAAAGGGATTCTCACCACGCCTCCCAAAGTTACGATGCCTATCGCCAATGAGTTTATTGAGAGCAAAGACTATTTGAGCGGATTTCATCTTTTTGGAGATAAAAGAGCTTTAAATACAATCGAAGTAGGCATTCTTCATCATGGGATTGAGACAAATAATATTGGATTGCAGCTCATTTCAGGCTTTGCCCAATGTGCGAATACCACAGAAGTAAAGGAATATTTTGTGAGTGGAATGGAGCTTGCAAAGAAACAAATCAAATCCTTTGAAGATATCCTCCTCCAGAGCAATATCCAATTCTCGGCTACTTCAGGGAGCACAGTAACAACTTCTACGATTGCCCCCTTTTCAGAGAAGCTCATGATGTTCTGCATTCACCTTCTTAATACTTTCGGTATGGTCAGCAGCAGCTTTGGTACTATTTTTACATTGAGAAATGATTTGAGTTTGAAGGCAGGATTAATCGCCAAGGATATCTATGTATACTCACACGACGGCATTAAGCTGATGATTAAGCATGGTTGGTTGGAGGAACCGCCGCAAATGGAGGACCGCAAACAGCTTATCAAGCAGTAAAATCAAATAAAGAAGAGACCCCTATGACAAAAGATGAACTTGAGAAAATTTTATGGAGCATCGCACTGCCAGGATTCCCTCAACTTTTGGATGGCAAGCTTGCAAAAGGTGTTCTTTTCATTGGATTAGAAATATTAATCAATGTCCAATCCAATTTTAATACGGCTATCATGTTAAGTTTTCAAGGAAATACGGAGAAAGCAACGCAAGTAACCAATTATCAGTGGTTAATGTTTTATCCTTGTCTCTACTTTTTTGCTATGTGGGATGCTTATCGGGATGCGCTTGGTGAAAAAAGGTCATTCATGTTTATGCCATTCGCTTTCTCTGCCTACTTGGTTACGGTCGGTGTGATGTATTCTTCAACGTTTCGTATAAAAAATGTGCTGCTTGGTCCCATATGGCTTCCTATGATTTGCGCACCCATAGGGTTATCGGTCGGGCTAATTTTGATGAAAGTCACTAAGCGATTTGTGCGATCAGAAAATCAGAAATAGGTGATATTCCAGTGAAAAAGACCGGCTCATATGTTGAGTCGGTTTTCTGATTCCCAAGATGGAACGAAACTTAATAAGAAAAAGGCAGTGTTATTTCAATGATCGTGCCTTTGTTTACTTCACTTTCAACATGGATTTTACCAGCGTGATTCTCTATAATTTTTTTGCTTACCATAAAACCTAGTCCGGTTCCATTTTCCTTTGTTGTATAAAAAGGTTGACCTAGTTTGGAGAGGACTTCTTTTGGAATTCCACAGCCTTGGTCAGCTAGACGTATAATCGTCTCTTGATCATTATCACTATTGACTTCTATCGTTATTTTACCGCCATTTGGCATGGATTCAATGGCGTTCTTGATGAAATTGATAAAAACCTGCTTCAGTTGATTTTCATCGCAATAAAGATGGGTAGCTCCCGGCTTGAATTCAGCCAAAAACTCAACATTGTTTAGGATTGCTTGAGAATCTAAAAGTGTCATAACTTGGCTTAATAACACCCGTATATCTTTTCTCTCAAATTTAATGGATTGCGGCTTCGCCAGTATTAATAGTTCACTGAGAATCAGCTCAATCCGTTCGATTTCGGAGGTCATGATATCGAAATAGACGGGTTTCTCMCCAAATCCTGATTTCATTAATTGAATGAACCCTTTGATTGAGGTAATAGGATTCCTGATCTCATGCGCGATACCAGCGGCTAATTGCCCAGCTACAGATAATTTCTCGGAATTTTGAAGGTGTTCTTGAGCAATCTTCCACTCTGTAATATCCCTGAAGATAACGGACCAACCAATCTGTGTCCCTTTACCATTAAGAATAGGAGAAGCGGTTAATACCACGTTCAACAAATCCCCATTTTTATGTAATCGTTTCGTTTCGACGCCATTGACTGACTGCCCCGTTTGCACTTGTTCACGACTATGTTTGAACTCCTCTAGGCATTCAGCAGGAATGAAAGGAAGGAGATGTAATTCAACGCCAGTGACTTCTTTCTTAGACCACCCGAATATATGCTCAAAGGCTTCATTCACTCTTTGAACAAAACCTTCATTATTGAAAATTAATATGGAATCCCTCGTTATTTTCGATGAACGACTCCAACTGCTCTGTTTTCGCTTTAAGCTCCTCTTCCGCAAGCTTTTTAGCTGTAACATCACGACAAATACCTGTAATCCCTATGATTGTTCCACTGCGATCTCGAAGAGGGGATAATGTTGCCTCCACATGGATTAGAATGCCGTCTTTTCGCAGGCGAGTGGTCTCCAAACCCACAATAGTTTCTCCTGCTTTAATTCCTTGGTGAATTTGATCTATAGCATCCTTGAGAGAGTCAGGAATGATAGGCAGCTTGTGGCCTTTAACCTCTTCAGCGGACCAACCAAACAGCGTTTCAAAGGCGGGATTCACTTCTAGAAGGGTATCCTCGGCATCGATCATCCACATGGCATCCGCATTATTTTCAATAAATGATTCCAGCTGCTCTGTTTTCGCTTTAAGATCCTCTTCTGCTAACTTTCTTTCGGTAATATCCTTGATTTGAGTAATAAGAAACGAAGGTTGCCTATGTTCGTCCCTCATGCAATTGATAGCCAGTAATACCCATACAGTGAACCCATTTTTGTGGATAAAACGTTTCTCCATTTGGAGGCTATCGATTATGCCATCTGAAAATTGGTTCCTTGCATGTCCTGTTTGCTCTAAATCATCTGTATGAATGATGTCTTGAATGGTCATGCCAAGGAACTCTGATTCCGAATAACCAGTCATTTGGCATAACGATGAATTCACTTGCAGCCAATTTCCTTGAGTTGAGAGTAATGCCATGCCAATTGGAGAGAATTCAAATACTTGAGAGAACAGTTCGGGCTGTGAAATATCTAGTTTCTTTGCCATATATCCTCCTGATCCACATAAGATTCCTATTCAAATAATTGGACAAAGAGCGGCGTTTTTCCTTTGTGTAAATGAACGGTATTCAAGTGGGCGAAACGTTTATTCGCGCTCAAAGAGCCCCTTCCCCTAATGGGAGAGGCTCATTGTATAAGTTTCAGCTGTTAACTCCGAATTCCCTTGTAGATAAAGGCAATAACTTCTTTCTCAATTGGATAGTCTCCGACTTCTTTTTCTCCGATGATCACTTCAAGCATTCCCGTATTGGAGACCGAGATCATGCTCATGCATCCAAGGATGAAACGCAAAGCATTGGATATGGATTCAAATTGAAAAATGCCTTGATCCCGTCCGTTCTCCAGAATACTTTTTAATTTATTTGTAGAGTTTTGAATAAACGTAATGATTTTGTCCGCTCTTGTACTATTCATGGCTAGTTCTTGTCTAATGATCAGTGAAATTTCCCGTTCTTGCCGATAAAAGGCAATCATAACCTCTAGATATTTCTGCAAATCTAGCTTGGGATCTCCCGTCTCGACGGAAAAGGGCAGCTTCTCGAGCGGCTCTAGAATGGCGAGAAATACGTTTTCCTTGCCTCCGAAATGATAAGAAACCAGCGGCAATGAAACACCGGCCTCGTCACAAATCTTTCTGACGCTCGTCCCTTCGTAGCCTTGTTCGGAGAACAGCTTTTTAGCAGATATGATAATTTTGTGTTTAACATCGATTTCTTGTTTGTTCATATAGGAATCAACTGCACCTCCGTTTAACAGTTGTTAGCAACACCTGTTCTAACGAATTTTAAAGGAGAATATCACTTTAGTCAAACGCCTGCGATTCCTCGAAAAGGATCACAGGCTATTTCATTTTTGGGAAACGGTTGTCGGAAAAATTTTCATTGACGGTTCTAATAATGAGGTCATATAATAACCTCCATAGAGTTTAACGATCGTTAAAAACGATTGTTAAGAACAAATGTTAAAAAGACAGATGGAAAAGAAGAAAGAGGAGAAAACATGAAACGAAAAATTATGTTGTATGTCATTTTAGCAGTTATCGTTCTTGGCGGAGGCAGTATTGCCGGGTATTTCTGGTATGAAGGCCAGAACTTCATCTCAACCGATGACTCCCGACTGGCCGGCGATATCTACAAAGTGATGCCACGCATTACTGGTAAGGTAACGTCCTTGCAGATCGACGAAGGTG
>NZ_JBFTQB010000375.1:0-6342 GCF_056398785.1 Paenibacillus sp. 01T422
GCTTTGACTGTTTGGTGATGATGGCGGAGGGGACCCACGCGTTCCCATCTCGAACACGACCGTTAAGCCCTCCAGCGTCGATGGTACTTGAACCGCAGGGTTCTGGGAGAGTAGAACGTTGCCAAGCACAMTGAAGAACCTTACAAGGAGAAATCCTCGTAAGGTTTTTTTGTTGTCTGCTGCCTCTGYCAAAGGCACCTTAGTGGTATAGCTGTATAAAGTACAGTAAATTAGCACTGATACCTGCATTTTGACCGATTACCTGCATTTCCTACAGCTAAATCAAGCGAATACACCGGAATCGTCTGATTTACCTGAAATTACCTGCACTTTTTACATCAATGTTGGTCAATCCGTCTATTGGAGGATAATTACCTGCATTTTTTGCAGTAAGTCTGGATAAATGCGAAGCATAAGGAGCATTAGTAGTACAACATTCCCACTGCGAATCAGCCTCCCATTGTACAAAGTACAACCATTTCACCAGAGTATGCAGAAAGAAGGCTATTCACTCAAATATATGTTGTACAAAGTACAACGATGAGGTAATCACCCGCTATTTTAGCGCGATTTAAATGCACAATGTGCAGCATATGGCGATGCAGGGGTGCCTGCTAGTAAGGTGAGAACCCAAAGAAACCAAACATTGTTTGTCATTTTCACAAAAGTGCGGATAGAATCAAATAAATCATTTAAACTTATATTACAATAAGGCGAAGTTTACTTCGTTGCAGCCCATGTAAGTACATATATAGATGCTGAAATTGCAGCAAGAGACAGGAGTGATGCATGTGGGAAATACATATGTTCAGATTGGAATGGCGATGCTGCGCACGGGGATTCTCGGATATGGCGGTGGTCCGTCGATAGTCCCATTAGTCCGGTATGAAGCAGTAACGCGCTTTCAGTGGATGAAAGACGAGGAGTTCATGGAGGTACTGGATACGGTTCTTTCCATCATAAACTCAAGGATAAGTGGAAGAAGAGAYAGCTGGGGACAGGTGAGGACGCATGATGGAATGGTGGCATTTATTTGTTAGTTTTTTTCTGGCTAATGTGTTTGGGTACGGAGGAGGACCTTCTTCAATACCCTTGATGTATCAGGAGATTGTTACGAACCATGCGTGGATGACTAGCAGTGAGTTCTCTAACATGCTAGCGCTGGGAAATGCGCTGCCTGGGCCGATCGCGACGAAAATTGCCGCATATGTTGGGTTTCAACTCGGCGGGTGGATCGGGGTATTAATAGCCGTGGCGGCAACGGTGGTTCCGTCGATTATCGCACTAATCATTTTATTGAATATGCTGCAGAAATATAAGCAATCCCCTGTGATCAAAGGGATGACGTTGCTTGTGCAGCCCGTGATCGCAATCATGATGGTGCTGGTTACATGGAGCAGCATGGTTGAGTCTACTAAGGCAATCGGATATCTTCAGTTTATTGGCATCGCGGCAGTGGCTTTCTATCTCATTCAAAAGAGAAAGATTCATCCTGCTTTTGTGATTGTGGCCGGCTTTGTATACGGCGGCATATTTCTTTCCTAGTTAGCGATTAGCTAAGGAGCAGCCACAAAACGTCTGTACAGACGTTTTGTGGCTGCTCCTTTTTGCATTCGCGTCATGTAAGTTGACTTGACTTTGGTGATTAGCACAAAGTGAGAGGTATTTTTCGTGTACAGCGCTAATAAGATGTGATGTTAATTGACGTGAATTTCACTTGAACAGTATAGTGGAAAAAATGGATAGATGTATGGAGCAGCAGCAGATCCTTCATGGGGAGATGCTGTTTTGAGCATATACGGTTATAAGAGGAGGGGCGCGATTGAAGACAGAGGAGCAGTATTCCGTTGAGATGATCCAGATTGTGAAGCAGTTTGGCTCCGTTATCGCGAACGATGAGGTGAATTTTCGGGCAAAAGCAGGAGAAATTCATGCGCTGCTCGGGGAAAATGGCGCCGGCAAAAGCACGATGATGTGCATGCTCTCAGGGGTGTACCGCCCCACACATGGCGAAATTCACTTGCGTGGCGAGAAAGTACGCATTCGTTCGCCTAAGGATGCGATGCGGCTTGGAATCGGCATGGTGTTTCAAAATTTCAGGCTCGTGCAGACGTTAACGGCCACGGAGAATATCGTCCTCGGGGAAACATCCTCATTCTGGAGAGGACCGCGTTGGTTAGCTCGGAAGTCGGAGGAGATTGAGGCGATTTCGAAGCATTTTGGACTGCCGTTTCCAGTGGAGCGGCCGATCTGGCAGTTATCCGTCGGCGAGCAGCAGCGGGTAGAGATTGTGAAGACGCTGTATCGCGGCGCCGAATTCATCATTTTGGATGAACCGACATCGGTCCTGACGCCAGGTGAGGTAGAGCAGCTGTTCGAAACGCTGAACCGCATGAAGCAGGAAGGCAAGACCGTCATCATGACAACACATAAGCTGAAAGAGGTGATGTTCGCTTCGGATCATATTTCCGTGATGCGCAAAGGAAAGATGATCGCAACGATGGCGAAATCGGAGACGAGCGAACGTGATTTGGCGCAGCTGATGGTCGGACAAGAGAGCGTGAATGCCCGGACTGTTGTGAGGGAGAAGCCAGCGGGTAGCCCTATGCTGGTGGTAAATGGTTTGAACGTTTACGCTGATCAAGGACGTAAGGTGCTGGATGGGCTTCATTTTGATATGAAGGCTGGGGAGATTGTCGGAGTGGCCGGCGTCTCTGGAAACGGGCAAAAAGAACTTGCGGAAGTGCTAACAGGCCTTCGCCCATGGAAAGACGGAGACATCCGATTCGACGGGAGGCCACTGCGCAATGGCTCAGTGCGGGGAGCTATCGAGCAAGGCATAGCCCATGTGCCGGAAAACCGGATGAAGAGCGGGCTCGCGGGAAGCTTGGGCGCCATCGATAACCTGCTCTTCAAAACATACCGTTCCCCCGAACGTTCGCGCTTCGGACTGCTTCGCACAGAGAACAATCGGAAATGGTCGCAGAGGCTTGTTGAGCTTTTTGATGTGAAGACGTCTGGCATTGATGCGCCTGTGCGTTATATGTCGGGTGGCAATCAGCAGAAGCTGCTCCTCGCTAGGGAGGTTGATCTCGATCCGAAGCTGATGGTAGCGGTGCATCCGACGCAAGGACTCGATGTCGGAGCGACAGCAGGAGTACATGATCAGTTAGAGGATCTGCGGAAAAAGGGGCGTTCTGTCTTGCTCATATCTGAGGACTTGAATGAGGTGCTGTTGCTATCGGACCGGATTATGGTCATGTACGGCGGACGTATCGTGGGAAATATTCCCCGAGAAGAAGCGAACCGTGAATATATCGGTATGCTGATGGCAGGGTCAGAGGAGGAGGACGCAGGATGAGTGAACAACAAACAGCCGGAACTATTCCTATGGAAACGAAAGTTGTCAAACGTGAATCGGGCTTACGCCTGCCGTATCGTTGGGAGATTGACCCAGCGGGTCGCGAAAGCCCATGGTGGAGTACCATTGTATCCATCGTTTTGGCGCTGGTAGCCTGCGGGATTTTTATCTCGTTGAACGGCATGAACCCGATTACCGTGTATGCCAAAATGCTGAAAGGCGCATTTGGCTCTTCTTTTGGCCTGACGGAGACGTTGGTTAAAGCGATTCCGCTGCTGCTGTGCGGCTTTGGGGTATCCATTGCGTACCGAATTTCTGTGTGGAATATCGGAGCCGAAGGGCAGTTTCTGGCTGGCGCAATGGCGGCGACGGCGATAACGATCTATTTTCCACATTTGCCGATATACCTATCAATTCCCTGTATGGTGGTGGCAAGCATCGCCGCGGGGGGACTTTGGGGGCTGTTGACAGCAATTCCGAGGACTTATTTTCAAGTCAATGAATTGATTACTTCACTGATGCTGAATTATGTGGCGCTGCTCGCCTTGAATTATTCGGTATTCGGTCCCTGGAAAGATCCGAAAGGTTTCAACTTTCCAGGCTCGCCGATGTTCACTGCGGCGCAATCTTTACCTACATTTGGTGCTTCGCGGCTCCATTTGGGCATTATTTTTGCCATTATCGGTGTGCTGCTTTATGCATTCGTTATTCGTTATACACGCTGGGGTTATGAACTTCGACTTATCGGAGCGAATGCAGAAGCGGCGCGGAATGCTGGAATTCGGATTACTAGGCATGTGCTAGTCGTCATGGTCATTAGCGGAGGTCTGGCTGGGCTTGCTGGCATGGGGGAGGTATCGGGTGTGGCGCATCGTCTCATGTACGGTATTTCTCCGGGGTATGGGTATACGGCTATTATCGTGGCGTGGCTGGCGAAGCTGAATCCGCTTAGTCTGGTGGTTTCGTCGGTGCTTTTTGGCGGACTGATTGTTGGTGGATATAGTGTGCAAACGATCGGCCTCCCGTCCTCGATTTCGTCGATGATTCAAGGAGCTATCTTGTTTTTTCTGATTGCAGGSGGTATGGCAGGGAAATTTCGCATGCGTCGTAACAGTTAACTAGGTGAATAACTTGATACCATACTGGCGATTGAGAGGGGCTATAAAGCGATGGAGATCTTAACGCAATTAATTGTTTCGGCCATTTCATCTGGTACTCCGTTGCTACTGGCCGTATTGGGCGGGATTCTAATCGAGAGATCCGGCATCACCCAATTAGGAGCAGAAGGGCTGATGCTGATGGGAGCGGTAACCTCTTGTCTCCTGTACATATATACGGGGAATTTGGCTTTGGCTATTCTCTGTGTTCTTGCCGTGAGTGGATTGCTCGGTTTGCTGCATGGGGTGCTTTGTGTCTCGCTGCATGCCAATCAAGTGGTTTGCGGGCTGGCGATGACGATCTTCGGTACCGGTCTTAGCGCATATCTGGGGAAGCCAGTGAGTGGACAACCGATAACCGGAGCGGTGCCTAAGCTTCATTTGGGATGGCTGGAGAATGTGCCTTTTTTGGGAAAGATTTTTGCCCATATGGACTTGTTTACTTGGTTTAGTTTTGTGCTGGTGATTGTGATGCATCTGTTCATCCATCGGACTTCATGGGGGCTGCATCTGAGGGCTGTCGGGGATAATCCCGCAACCGCTGATGTCATGGGTATACCCGTTATCGCAATTCGCTACGGCTGCATTATGATAGGTTCCATGCTGATCGGTCTTGGAGGAGCAGATCTGCTGCTTGTGTACACGCCGACATGGAATGAAGGCATGACGTCCGGGCGCGGATGGATTGCCGTGGCGCTTATTATTTTTGCCAGATGGAACCCGATTCGTGCTCTGGTGTGTGCGTATTTCTTTGGAGTTCTGGACATTCTGGGGTTCCGCGTACAGCTGATTGGCAGCCATATTCCTTCTTATTTTCTGAAAATGATTCCCTATCTCGTGACCATTCTCGTACTTATGTTCCTCGGATGGCGTAACCGCAATAAGCCTTCGGGCGCACCGGAGGCGCTGGGTGTTCCCTATATTAGGGAGCAAAGATTTTAGGCGAAAATATATGGAGGGTAGCAGATGAATGAACCAGAGAACCACTTATTCTATTTAAAAAGATGCGTTGAACTCTCTCTGTTAGCCAGAAAGTCTGGGAATACACCGTTTGGTGCGCTGCTGGTAGGGCGGTCGGGGGAGATCCTTTTGGAGCAAGGCAATATAGAAATAACCGAATCCAACTGTACGGGCCATGCTGAAACTACACTGATGGAGGCGGCCTCGAAAAAATACAGCAAAGCCGAGCTATGGGCATGCACGCTATATACGTCAGCAGAGCCGTGCGCTATGTGTGCGGGCTCCATTTATTGGGGCAATGTCGGGCGCGTCGTCTATGGCATTTCGGAGACACGTCTGGCTGAATTGACCGGGGCGGATGAGCAGAATCCTACGCTGGATTTGCCGTGTCGTGTGGTTTTCGCTAGAGGGAGCAAACCGATACAGGTCATCGGTCCAGTTCCCGAGATTGAGGCGGAGGCTGTTGCGGCGCATGCAGGCTTTTGGAAGTGATGTGATATTCGCTAGCCACCTTGGGGTGGGCTAACGGACTGAGATCACTCTATTTGCTGTTTTTAGGGTAGGATTAGCATCTAACGGACTCACGTGCCGTTATTGGCCGGGAAGTTGCCTAAAGCAGCAGCAAAATGCATAAATAACGTCATCTCAGTCCGATAGCACCTCGATTTCAGCCGAATTGGGCAGAATAACGTCTTCTCTGTCCGCTGCAACCACAGCAAATTAGAAGCCAAAAATGAAGGCCGTTAGGGGGAAGTTCCTTGTCCCTAGCGGCTATTTTTGCATTTTTACAAAAAAAGTTCCTGATGTTATGAAACTTTACAAACTTCTTTCATATAAATTGACCCATGGGGATGGCGCATTTAC
>NZ_JBFTQB010000376.1:0-5736 GCF_056398785.1 Paenibacillus sp. 01T422
GTACTGCTTGGTGTATCGGGCATTGTGTTAGGGGTTATTGCATTCCTTATGGGCAACAAAGGAATCGGAACCTGGTCAGTGGTGCTTGGTTTTATTGCTGTTGCTGCCTATTTTTTACTATTTCCATTTTATTCTTAATGCTGAAAAACAAGCCGAGATTTCGGCTTGTTTTTCATTTTCAGAAGAAAATCGGGTATATTCGTGTTTTAGAGGGATAAATAGCGGGTTAAGACTCATTATGGCATCATTTTAAACCCTATACTCCCGTTTGCTCGTACTATTTGGCTTCARGAGTCATATTCGCACCTTTGAATGATTACAGTATTATTATATAATGAAAAGTGATAATTCAACTTTAAATTAAAATTAAGGGAGGTGTACCTACTCTCCTTGGTGCGGAAACCGCGCTTGACAGGGGATAGGTAAGGTATTGGAAGATCCTTTGCCCGAAACGTTAATTAGCTTTCTATTAATGTTTGGACTGGTGTTACTGAATGGTTTTTTTGTCGCAGCTGAATTCGCGATGGTGAAAGTAAGAGGTAGTCGAATTGATTCCCTTGTAGATGAAGGTCGCCGTAATGCGAAATTCGCGCAAGGAATTATGAACAATCTCGATGCGTACTTAGGTGCTTGTCAGCTCGGGATTACACTTACTTCGTTGGGACTTGGTTATGTCGGGGAGCCGACCTTTGCAAAAATTTTGGAACCACTATTCGCTCCGCTGAATTTACCAGATTCGGTGTTCCACACGATTACCTTTATTATTGCCTTTTCATTGATGACCACTTTGCATATCACACTGGGTGAACAATTCCCCAAAACATATGCGATTCGTAAAGCTGAACAGATCACGTTGCTTTCCGCGGGACCGATGGTCTTATTCTACAAAATCATGTATCCATTTATTTGGTTGCTAAACGGGATCTCCAACTGGATGCTTCGCCGTGCTGGTATTGAACCGACAACGGAACATGAATCGGCGCATACGGAGGATGAAATTCGTGTCCTCATGAAAGAGAGCCACAAAAATGGACTTATAGATAACACAGAGCTTACGCTTGTTGATAATATATTCGGATTCGCCGAGACAACAGCCAGAGAAATTATGATTCCAAGAACCGAGATGGAATGTTTGTATGCCGGACTTTCCTATTCGGAGAATCTAGCCATAGCGATTAAGGAAATGCGTACGCGCTATCCGGTATGTGATCCGGACAAAGACAATATCATTGGCTTCGTCCATATTAAGGATTTGCTTAAGCCGGATGCGAACTTGAAAGGAATCAAGAAGATTATCCGTCCGATTACGACGGTGCCGGATTCCATTCATATCAGTGATTTGCTGAAAATGATGCAAAAAAGAAAGAGCCAGATGGCGCTGCTTATTGATGAATATGGCGGTACATCAGGACTTGTAACACTGGAAGACATCATGGAAGAAATCGTTGGTGAAATTCAGGATGAATTCGATGAGGAACGTCCAACGATCGAAATCAAAGATGAGCACACGTTTTCCATTGACGGTCTGCTTTTGATCGATGAAGTGAATGATTATTTCGGGCTTGATATTGAGTCTGATGATTATGATACAATTGGCGGCTGGATCTACTCGCAGACAGAGATTCCGCCAAGCAAGAATCAACAAGTGACTTATAACGATGAGTTCTTGTTCATCGTGGAAGAAACAGATCACTTGCGAATTTCGAGATTGATTGTTAGAAAAATGACAGAACAAGATGAATATCTACAACAGAACATTTCTTGAAAAGATAGAGGGACAGTCTAATGACTGTCCTTTTTTTTATGATTCGGAAATTTTAGGATAGTCGTGAGGGCACAAAACGTGTACAATAAAAACAACGAATGATGATAAGAAACGAGGTCTGACGGATGAACAGCACGAACAGTATTGATCCAAGAGTTCTCAAGGAGCTGCTGCAGCTTCAGCTGATGAGTAAAATTAGTTTGTTATCCGGGGATAACGACACATCCAGTACGGACGATTCCGGTGACTTCAGCACTCTGCTGAACACGATAATGGGACAAGCCGCCGGTTCTGGGCTTGACGGTCAATCCTTGCTCAATCCTATGACAGCAAATAGCGTACCAGGTTCTTTGGGCGCATTGAATAAAGCCTACACACCGCTGCAAAGTTGGAGTCAATCTACTTCAACTTCACAGTTTGATGGTTTGATTAAAGAGGCTAGCGCCAAATACGGAGTCGATGAGTCGTTGGTGAAAGCGGTCATTCAACAGGAATCCGATTTCAACCATCAGGCAGTCTCTCCAGCAGGCGCCAAAGGCTTAATGCAGCTTATGGACGGCACCGGGCGCGGCTATGGCGTGACGAATCCATTTGATCCTAAGCAGAACGTGGATGCGGGTACGCACTTCCTGAGCAATCTGATCCAGAAGTACAATGGGAATGAAGGAGTTGCGCTTGCAGCGTACAATGCCGGTCCAGGACGTGTGGATCGCTTGGGCATCAAGAGTGACCAGGACTTATCTAATAAATTGCACCAATTACCGAAGGAAACGCAAGCGTATGTCTCCCAGGTTCTAGGTCATAAAATGAAATTTTCACTGTAAGCGGCAATTTCAAGGAGCTGATTTTCGCATGAATCATGCGGAGATCAGCTTTTTGTGTTCAGGTACATGCTTGAGTTATGCTCTGTTTTAGGCTTTAATGATGGAAGGAAATTATTTCGATTGCATAACTGCAGGGTTTGGGAAAAAGGGGAATCAGCAAGGACATGCTATATTTGGATAACGCGGCAACTACACCGCCATATAACGAAGTCATCGATACGATAGCAGAAGTTATGAAATTGCACTATGGAAATCCGTCATCCATTCATGGATTAGGTGTCCAAGCAGAGAAGCTGCTGCAGAGCGCTAAAGAAGTGATAGCAGGAACTTTAGGCGTGATGCCAGCTAGTATTATATGCACATCCGGAGGAACGGAGAGTAATAATCTAGCAATTCGAGGTGCTGCCTATCAGTATCAGAATCGGGGCAAGCATCTAATCACGACACAAATTGAGCATCCTTCTGTGAAGGAAGTTTTTCTTGGTTTGGAGCGCGAGGGATTTCGCGTTACGTATTTGCCAGTTAATCGGAACGGCTGTCTAGAAGTGCAGACGCTTCGCGAAGCCCTTTGTGAAGATACAATTTTGGTCAGCGTGATGTATGTCAATAACGAAGTAGGCACAATTCAGCCTATTCAAGCAATCGGGGAGCTGCTGGCCAAGTACCCGAAAGTGGTGTTTCATGTAGACGCCGTGCAAGGCATCGCAAAGCTTCCTTTTTCGATTAAGGAATGGAGGATAGATTTATGCAGCGTTTCTGCGCATAAGTTTCGCGGACCCAAGGGAGTGGGCTTTTTGTTCCGCAGAGAGGGTGTGCAGCTGAAGCCGCAACTCGTTGGCGGAGGGCAAGAAGACGGACTTCGCTCAGGAACGGAGAATGTTCCGCTCATCGTTGGGATGGCCAAGGCTCTGCGCCTGTCCATGCAGAACTTGCCAGCGAAGCTGGAGCATAAATATCGTCTAAGACGCCATCTAGTAGACGGTATCCTTACGATTCCAGAGCTAACATTAATGGGATCTGAGCGTCATGAGGAGATGGCTCCGCACATTGTCCATTTTGCTTTTACCGGGATGAAAGCGGAAGTTGTCGTTCATGCTTTAGAGCAAAGACAAATCTATATATCAACGAAATCAGCCTGTGCTTCGGATGCATCTGATCCCAGCGATGTTATGCTGGCATTAGGGTGTACGCGTGAGCAAGCGGTTAGCGGGCTTAGAGTCAGCTTTTCGGATGAGCATCAGCTAGAAGATATGGACCAATTTTTGCTAGCACTTAGGGATGTTGTGAATGAACTTTCTCCTATGTTAAGCAAATCAACAGCCAGAAAGGGGCAGCAAAAATGAAACCGGATTGTTTAATCTTGCGTTTTGGTGAATTAACACTGAAAGGCAGGAATCGTAAGCGTTTTGAGCGCAGCGTCATCACACAAATTCGCAAAGTTTTAGGGGCATTTCCTGATTTGAGGTATATTACGGAGTACGGGCGCGTATATGTGGAGCTAGGGGGAGCAGCTTATGAAGAGGCTTCGGAAGCATTGCAGCGCGTATTTGGACTGGCATCGTTCAGTCCGGCCTACCATGCTCCTATGGAGCCAGAGGCCATTAAAGAAGCTGCCCTGCGCATTATGCAAAATTTTCCAAAAGCTCCAAGCACCTTTAAGGTGAATGTCCGCAGGGTTAATAAATCTTTTCCGCTAGACTCCCAGCAAATGAATTATCTCGTCGGAGGCTACATTCTTGAAGGGATCCCAGGACTGCAAGTGGATGTTTGTGATCCGGAAGTCGAGCTTCGTGTGGAAATTCGTGAAGATCAAGTGCTTTTGTATGCAGAAGTTATTGAGGGAGCGGGGGGATTCCCGGCAGACACGAGCGGAAAGGCATTGCTGATGCTTTCTGGAGGAATTGATAGTCCTGTAGCAGGTTGGTTAGGGATGCGAAAAGGGCTTACCCTCGAAGCGATTCACTTTCATAGTTATCCTTATACAAGTGAACGGGCAAAGGACAAAGTGATAGATCTGGCTCACCAGCTTGCAGGGTACACGGATTCTATCAGACTGCACCTAGTRCCATTTACGGAAGTGCAGACGTCCATACACCGCGAATATAAGGATAATTTATTAGTCACGCTGATCCGAAGAGCTATGTATCGCATTGCGGAGCAAATTGCTGATCRTGAAGGTCTGAGCGCGTTGGTGACTGGGGAAAGCTTAGGACAGGTAGCTAGTCAAACTCTTCCGAGCTTGAATGTGATTGGGCGCGTTGTCACCTTGCCGATTTTGCAGCCGCTCATGATGATGGACAAGCAAGAAATTATCCGGATTGCCGAAAGTATCGGCACGTTCCCGATTTCAATTTTACCATATGAAGATTGCTGCTCCTTATTTCTTCCTCCCTCTCCGAGCACCAATCCGAATTTGCAAATGGTAGAGCGAATCGAGAACAGCATGGACTTTTTGCCGGAACTGATCCAGAAAGCCGTTGAACAAACGGAAACGATTGAAATTGTACATGGTCAAATGAAGAAGGTGCCCGATCAGCATTTCTTCTAAATGCTTTTCCGGCGCCGAGCAGTAGGTGACTTCATCACCACTCTTCACCAGCTCGCCATGCACCCCGGGAGGAAAGATAAGCATGATTGATGCGCTCATTTTGTTTTTACAAATTATGTTGATCAATATTGTGCTTAGCGGCGATAATGCGGTTGTTATTGCGCTCGCGAGTAAAAATCTTCCCGTTGAACAGCGTAAGCTGGCCGTGTGGTGGGGGGCTTTCGGAGCTATAGCGTTGCGGCTGGTGCTGACGTTAGTGGCTGTGAGCCTTCTCGATATTCCCTATATTCAAGCGGGCGGATCGATCTTATTATTCTGGATTGCAATCAAATTACTGACCGATGATGACAGTCATGCGAATGTGAAAGAGGCGTCGACACTTGGCAAAGCCATCTGGACAATTATCGTCGCGGATTTCGTGATGAGTCTTGACAATGTGCTAGCGATTGCAGCCAAAGGCAACGGCAATAATACAGTGATTATATTGGGAATTGGACTCAGTATCCCTATCATCATTTGGGGAAGCACATTGGTTATGAATTTGCTGCACAAATATCCGGTTCTTGTTCTTTTAGGGGCAGGTATCCTCGGCTATACAG